>NZ_CAWNXG010000002.1:0-220794 GCF_963878145.1 Photorhabdus sp. S10-54
ACCTGTTCAGGACTTAAGTCTTTCCAAATTAACCGTTTTATCCATTTTTTTACTTCCGGCGTTATTTTCACGGCTTTCTTAGCAAAATGACGACGAGCCAATACCTTCAAATGAGCCTGTTCAGGGCAGTATGTCTGGACTTCTTGATTTCTCTTCAATTCTCTGCTGATGGTCGATGGGCTTCGCTTAAGTGACTCAGCAATGAAAAGCTGTGAAAAACCCGCTTCTCTTAAACTGGAAATCTGGTATCTTTCTGTTTCGGTCAGTTGTGTATAGGCCATAGTGCATTTTCCTTTGGCGAGAAAGATGCCTACTATAGCAACTGACCGCCCTTCTGAAAAATTGCACTTATTAGTCGAATCTGCCAGATTATTATTTTAATAATTTAATTCATTAAATTACAATGATGAATTCGCATTTATATTTTTGATGCTTACTATTTAAAACGAGTTTTCTTTGATAAAATCTGAATTTTATATTCACACATCTCATTAAATAAAAATCGTTTAAAATCAATAAAATATCACCAAATAAATAGAATAAGAATACCGAAAAAATAATATAACCTATTCACATAAGGTTATTGCGTTCAATTTATCACACAGGATGTCAAATGAACCAAAAATAACTAAAACAATTTTATAACCTTTTGATTATAATTACTACCTTATTAAATAAAGGATTATTTAACATTATATTTAAAATTAAAAGCAGCGCTTATTATGATTAAAATCACCATAATAAAATTTTATTAAAATAGTGCGATATCCCTTTTTTCTCTCTATAATGCACTTTTTCTACCATCTATTTACGAGATACAAATATGAAACATTCTCCGTTTCGGCGTTCGTTGTTATTAGCCGGTATTACCATTCCATTGGTCAATTTTGCTTTTCCTGCCTGGGCTGGTGCCATTCCCTCATCCCTACATAAACAACTTGCCGAACTGGAAAACAGCATAAAAGGCCGCTTAGGCGTGGCGCTGATTAATACAGCGAACGGTCAGGAAATTCAGTACCGAGGGGATGAGCGTTTTCCTTTCTGTAGTACTTTCAAGCTGATACTTGTTGCAGCAGTATTGCACAAAAGCATGTCCCAATCAGAATTGTTAGCAAAACATATTCATTATCGTGAGTCCGACTTACTCTCTTATGCTCCCATTGCGCGCAAAAATATACACCAAGGTATGAGCGTCACACAATTATGTGCAGCAACAGTGCAATACAGCGACAACACCGCAGCAAACCTATTGATTAAAGAATTGGGTGGATTAGAGGCTGTGAATCGCTTTGTCCAAGGTATTGGTGATCCTGCATTTCGACTCGATCGCTGTGAACCCGATTTGAACAGTGCCATTCCCGGTGACCTCAGAGATACCACAACACCTGCCGCAATGGCGGCCAGCGTGAAGAAAATCGTGCTTGGAGAGGTGCTTGCAGCTCCACAACGTGAACAATTAATCGCCTGGCTTAAAGGAAATACCACCGGAGATGCCAGTATTCGCGCTGGTGTTCCAGCTGGTTGGGTAGTGGGTGATAAAACCGGTATGGGTGATTATGGCACCACTAATGATGTCGCGGTACTTTGGTCGCCAAAGGGGGTACCTGTAGTTCTGGCAGTTTACTTTACCCAACCTCAGCAAGATGCCGAATCACGCCGTGATGTACTTGCTTCGGCTACGCGGTTGGTGATGGCACATTTGACTTAATTTCTCTTGAAATGCTAAGAGGGTGAATGGCTAAAATTTGTACCCCTTAGCGTTATGTAGTAATGTGCCTACATAAATTAGCTGTCATATCGAGGTGTACCATGTCAATCACAACCTTATCAAGTCGGGAGCTTAATCAGGATGTCAGCAGGGCAAAGAAAGCGGCTAAAAACGGCCCTGTGTTCATCACAGATCGTGGCAAACCGGCTCATGTCCTGCTAACCATTGAGGAATATCAACGAATCACCAAGCAGCGTAGAAACATCGCTGATGCTTTAGCAATGCCCGGTGTTGAAGATATTGAATTCAATCCACCACGTGTCGCTATCAATAGCCGCCCAGCCAATTTCTCATGATGTTTGTTCTTGATACCAATGTTGTCTCCGAACCATAATCCAAGGCACATTATTGCGCTCATGGTTCAACCACCATGTAGTACCGGAATTTACTGGTCGGATCTTGCCGGTAGATACGGCTGTGGCACAGCGGTGTGCCCGGTTGCATGTTCCAGATCCACGCTCAGAGCGTGATGCCCTTATCGCCGCCGCCGCGCTGGTTCATGGTATGACTGTCGTCACACGAAATGTAATTGATTTTGAATTGACCGGTGTGCCAATACTAAATCCCTGGGTTTAAGGATGGTGAAATATTTAAATATGCATGCTGGGTAATGGGTGATAAAACCGGTAATGGTGATTATTTCTCATTAGCCGTCATTTGTCTGATTTTAATATCCGGCCTCTTTTTGATGTCGTACAGCAAAAATTGTTGCTGTTTCACCCTCAATCCGGTACAGGGCGACATAGCCACTACTTCCAAAATCAATAAGCCATTCTCGAAATGCCGGATCCATATCGTCAGCAGGGCGCCCTGCTTCAGGCTGACGTGCCAGCATTTTCACGCCAGCACGTATTGTTTTAATGGCTCGACGAGCAGTGTCTTTGTCTTTTTTAGCAAGAAAACCATAGAGCCGCTGTATATCAGCGAGAGCAGGCGGAGACCAAATCAAACGTGGCATTCAGGTAACTCCGCATCTTCTCCTGCTTCGAGCTTAGCTAACCAGTCGTCCGCTTCTTCAAGTGTCAGGTGTAGTCCATTCTCCTGATACGCTTCCCAGGCACGCAATGCATCCTGTTTGAAAGATTCACGTTTTTCTTCACGCTCTACATAGTCACGTATAGCTTCACGCATTATCCAATGAGCTGAACGATGCCGCACTTTTGCCAAATACTGGATCCGGCTTTTCAAGTTATCATCAAGTTTTACTGAGGTTGCCATTTTCTTCCACCTAAATATTAGAAGGTAATACCTTTTAATACTATATCATGAAATCTCCGCTTTACTACCAAGTAAAGAAAACCTTCGTTCTTCACTTGCTTGGTATGTTAGCTGAATTTGAACGTAATCTAACAAGGGAAAGGACTTAAAGTCGCAGGAGCTAGAGGGAGAAAAGGAGGAAGGCCAAAGGCGCTGTATATCACCGCCACCGCGCTGGTTCATAGTATATACCCGTTATCTTTCAAGTTGTTGGCTGCACTCACTCACCCCAGTCACATAGTTCGCTATGCTCCCGGGGATTCGCTCCCTTGCCGTCGCGATCCATCTTGAAATCCATAGGGTATATATTAACTAGAAAATAAACATGGATATTGATGTATTTATTGAAAATAAAATCAAAACATAATAATATTTATTCTAATCATTGTCATCTATTTTTATCCTGTTTTTATTTACATTATTTTATTCGGATAGAAAAATTTTCATATTTTAACTTTATTGTTTTATAGGTTTTATTTTCAGAGAAATAGACAGGTAATAATTCACGAAAATTAATCAGCTTACTCCCCATTTATATAAAAATAATTAACCATGTAAGTTATAAAAACAGTCCATTATTATTTTTTTGAACTAGACTATGATTGGCACCAATAGATAGAGTTACCTATACGATAATTTAATATATTGATTACATAAGAAAACAATTTAATTAAAGAGGGGTATATGAGCCAAAAAAATGATTTTAAAGCTTTTTCCATTAGTAATAATGCTAATGTAGTGAGTCAAGAAAAATATGAAGAAAATCAGAGTTTGCAGGTAGGATTCCCACCAGAAAATATCTCTACACATGTATTAAATAAGGCGTTACGCCAATCATCAACAATAGCTTCTGTGGTAGCTAATTTTATCGCGACACAATCTGGCGATGATGTTTTGGATGATGGTGATCTAGCTAAACTCACTGCCCAATTAAACCAAGCGTTAAAACAGAAAGTTACAACAGAAATTCCCAGTGCCTCATTGACACAAAAAGGCGTTGTTCAACTGACCAATGAAATTGGCAATAATGACACATTAGCAGTGACACAAAAGCTAGTTCAGGAAATTATCAATTCATTGCGTGAAAATATTGATAGCAAAGTATCCAATAGCCGGAAAATAAATGGTAAAGCATTGACTGAGGATATTAATCTGAATGCAAGTGATGTAGGGGCTTATACTCGAACAGATGTATACACTCGCTCAGAAGTATATACACGAGCAGAAGTAGATAAACTGATTAAAACAGCCAGTGAAATTCCTGTTGGTGCTCCTATTCCTTGGCCGTTAACGCATCCACCTATCGGCTATTTCACTTGTAATGGCTCCGCTTTTAATAAATTACAGTACCCGAAGTTAGCAGAAGCTTATCCTGATGGCAGATTGCCTGATTTAAGAGGCGAATTCATTCGTGGTTGGGATGATGGGCGTGGTGTGGATGCTAAGCGTATAATTTTAACATCTCAAGAGGATGCCATTCAAAAAATTACGGGAACATTTACAACTATCAGAGCTGTTGTTATTAACACCGCAGGAGCATTTTCACTTGGGGATAGTACACATAGAGGTAATACACTTGAAGGGCTCGACTATGGAAGGGTGGTCAATTTCGATTCATCCCTTGTCGCACGCGCAGCAACAGAAACCCGCCCTCGAAATATCGCCTTTAACTACATCGTAAAGGCGGAATAATGATGACCTAAAAATATAAAAGCTCATCAGGTAAGATGGGCTTGCTTATTTTCCAACCATGCTCGAAATTTGGATTGAGCATCATCGCCATATTTGGAAAACCCCAGATGGACAAGAATACGGTTCCGATGCTCTGAAAAAGTAGCTTTCCAGTTCGGTATGTTATTGATGAACAAATTCATCATCAGAACGAGGCACTTCTCCACCTGTCCGGACCAAGATATCCCTGAATGCTTTCATATCAGCAGCTTTGGCACGGTCTGAAAAAAATCGCTCAGTTTCCAGAGCAGAAATTTTTTCCGCAACCGCGATAGCAATAAACTGGTTAACGCTGGTATGATCGCGCTTTGCCACTCTGGTGACTTCCTCTCTCAGGGATTTCGGTAATCGCAGTGGATAGGTTGATGTTTCACTCATTTCTCACTCTCCTAATAGCAATGGCTGGTGTCAGAACCTCAATATTGAACGTTCTAGGTACAGTACCATAGTCGCGTAAATTAAAGGTCACAATGGCATTAGCTCTGCCATTAACCGCTGCTTCCAATACCATTTCATCATTGGGATCACGGAGCATTGGTCGCCATAAATAATGCGTTTTGACCGGCTCAATCAATGCTGCAAGCCCACCAACGAAAACATGAGCCTGCTTCTGAGTTAGGCCCGCCGCAATCCAATGTATAGGCATAGTACACTTTGCCTCATACTCAAAAAATAGCGAGACACTGGCCAGTGACACAATCTTGTTATCTAAGGCTGCCCCTAACAGAGCAGCAGATGCACCACTTGGGCTACGCATGGCAGCTACGATGACATCAGTATCTAAAACGAATCTATTCATACTCTGAAATATATGTCACATCACATACGATGTCAAACTTTCAAAAAGCATAAGTAAAAAAACCTCGTTTTATTAACCATCTCATGCAATCCCTAAAAATCAATGAGTTTGATTAAAGTTAATGGTTAATATAAGTCGGATCGATATTTCATTAGCACCAAACATTAACTGACCTAAAAAGACACAAGAATAATAGCGTTAAGACTTTACCATCATTAAATATTAATAAAGCGCTGTTTTTCAGTCAGTGCTTTGATTCAATAAAAACTCGTAAAGTATTTTGTTTTTCTTCTAAAGCTCATCCAATCCAAATTAAATTCTAATTCCATCTATATTTCTATTTTTCTGATTCGTCAGATTCTGATTATTAAAAACGGCGATATAAAAAATAAGACAAGTATGAAAATGCATTTTGACCATAATGCACTTTATCGATTTTTCACCATAAATACAATTGGTTATAAAATAACATAAATTTTCAGGTATTATATTTCACTCTAAGACTATTGCATTAAATTAATATCCATGAGAATTTATTCCCCGCCGAAATACGGTGGGTTTTGAATATCATTAAATGCATCACAGCATATTTACTTGCTATAAATAGTGTTAATTGATCTCTTCATCTATTCCTCATCTTATTCGGTTATTTACTGTCTATCTCATAATGCTTACTGAAATAGACCATTAATCAGGTTTGGTGCGGTTTAACGTAAGTTTGCACTTCCTGTCATATATAAAGGTAAAAGGTGCCATGAATACTCAACGTAAGCTTGATAAAGTCAGACCGCCCCGAGTTCAGATTACTTATGATGTTGAATTAGGTGACGCGGTCGAGAAAAAAGAATTGCCTTTGGTTATTGGCGTTATTGGGCAATTTGCTGAGCAATCTATTCCCATGCGTGAACGTCGTTTCATGCATGTTGATAAAGATAATTTTAATGCAGTGATGGAAGGTTTATCACCTTCATTGGAATTACAGGTTGAAAGCGCGCTGCCGGGTCAGAGCGGATTTATTAATGTCGATTTGCAATTTAAATCAATGGCTGACTTTAACCCTGAGAATTTAGCGAAACAGATAGAACCGCTTCATCATTTGTTAGAGGTACGCAGCAAACTCAGTGATCTGAAAGGCCGTGCATTGAGCAATGAAAAATTGCGAGACCGTCTGACGGAAATTCTGGCTGAACATGTGGATAAATTACCGCCGGTAAATGAAGAAGCGGAAACCGCCGCCACAGAGAATACAGCAGATGACGTCACCCCGGAAAATAGCAATATCCCGGAAAATAACAATGCACAGTGAGGGCAGTATGGAACAGAGCGTTGTTGAACAACAAGAATTGAAAACGACAGAGACAAGTGGTGATTTTCTTGATCAGATTATTGATAACACGCAGGCCATTCGTCGGGAAGCCGATCGTGATCGGGTAAAAAGCCAGCTCGACCAGTTTCTGGCCGAAGTCACCTCCGGTTCACTGGTGGTTTCCGGCGATTTGGTAAATAGCATTGAGGAACGTATCGCAGCGATTGATGCGCTGATGTCCGCTCAACTGAGTCTGGTATTACATCACCCGCAATTTCAGCGTCTGGAATCTTCCTGGGTAGGGCTTAAAGGATTACTTGACCAAAGCGAAACGGATAATACTCAAATCCGCATGCTGAACGCGACGAAAACTGATTTGATTAAAGATTTTAAATCGGCATCGGATTTCGATCAGTCAATGCTGTTTAAAAATGTGTATGAATATGAATACGGTACCTTTGGTGGTGAACCTTATTCAGCGTTTGTCGGTGATTTTGACTTTGATAACAGCCCGGAAGATCTTTACTTACTGGAACAGATTTCTCATGTGGCAGCAGCAGCCCATGCGCCGTTTATCAGTTCAGTCAATGCGGGCATGTTGGGGCTGAATGATTTTGGTGAACTACCACGTCCGCGTGATTTATCCAAACTGCTTGAAACATCCGACTATCTGCGCTGGAAACGCTTCCGGGAATCTGATGACTCCCGTTATGTCGGCCTGACGTTGCCGCGAGTGATTGGCCGTTTGCCTTACGGTGCAAAAACCATCCCGGTTGAACAGTTCTGTTTCGAAGAGCAGGTAAGGGAAGGAGATAGCAGCAGTTATCTGTGGATTAATGCCGCTTATGCACTAGCCGGGCGTATGGTGGCCGCATTTGAGCAGTATGGTTGGTGTGCGGCGATCCGTGGTGTAGAAGGCGGAGGATTGGTCGAGGCATTGCCAGCGTATCATTATACCTCTGTGTCCGGTGAAAATGTGCTGCAATGCCCGACTGAGGTGGCTATCTCTGATCGCCGTGAAAAAGAGTTAGCAGAATTAGGGTTCATTCCTCTGGTTTATTATAAAGGTACTGACTATGCCGCATTTTTCTCGGTACAGTCACCGAATAAACCAAGGAAATATAATTCTGACCTGGCAAATGCTAACGCGAAATTATCAACCCAATTGCAATACATTATGACAACTTCTCGTTTTGCCCATTATCTGAAAATGATTGTACGTGACAAAGTGGGCAGTTTTATGTCCCGCGGCGAATGTCAATCTTATCTGCAAAACTGGATCAACCAATATATTGTTGGCTCTGATACCGTCGGCGCAGAAATTAAAGCGAGTCACCCATTACGGGAAGCAAGAGTTGATGTCGTTGAAGTCCCCGGCTCACCGGGAACATATCGGGCTGTGGCTTATTTAAGGCCGCATTTCCAATTAGAAGGATTAAGTATGTCTTTACGGTTGGTGGCTGATTTACCACCGTCATCGGCTGCCTGATTTTTCTATTTATTAATATTTATCCTATTTATTACAACTAACTGGAGTAGTTAATTATGAGTTCTTCAATTTTTTTACAAATTGATAGTATTGACGGTGAGAGTACCGACAGCAAACATAAAAAGTGGATTGAGCTGGAACATGTCAATTTTGGTGCATTTAACCATGCACGTATTGCAGACAGTGGTAAACGTAAAATTACCGTTGGCGCAGCGGATTTCCGCACCATTGATTGTGTGAAGGTGATGGATTCCAGCTCGATTAAATTACTGTCTGCCGTGGCGCAAGGTACCGCGATTAAGAAAGTGAAATTGGAAATCTGTACGATTTTCAAAGGGGAAATGCACCCTTACGCGGAAGTGGAAATGGACGAATGTGTCATCTCCGATGTTCATGAAACGTGTTCACGTGGTGGTGAATTCCCACAAGAACAGATTTCTATCACCTATTCCAAAATTAAATGGACATTTACGCCACTCAAAGAAGATGGCACTAAAGGAGATAAGGTGGGGCCGGAAGGTTGGGATCTTATCGAGAATAAAAAACAGTAACAATTACCATTTACTGCCGGTTGAAGGCCGGCAGTTTCTACCGGAAATATATGATGATTCAGCCTTCATTTCTCCATCGTCTGAAAGATGATTATCCACAAGATGAAAAACGGGGTGTCACACTGGTTTGGTCACGTCAGGAAGTTATACAAAGCCTAATCGCCGATTTGAGTATGCTATTTTCATCAAGACCGATTTCTGAAATTTTCCCTTTATTTGGTGAGTTATCGAAATCCGTTTTAAATTATGGCGTTTCTGATGTCATTAATGTGGATATTTCGGATGATGAGCGTATTGATGCACTGAGCAATAATATTTACCAAGCTATTTCCCGATTCGAGCCTCGTTTGCAAGATGTCGTTATTACATTACAGAAAAATACGCCGGAGAATATTACCTTCTGGGTGAAGGGAATTTTCTTCAACGAACAAGTGGTGTTTTCTATCTCATGGAACAGTACCGCATATACCTACTCAATTTCATGGGATAAATAACAAGATGATGTTATTACCACAAAAAATACTGACTTATTATAACCGGGAATTGGGTTATTTAAGGCAATATGGCGCTGCTTTCTCTCAGCGTTTTCCTAAAATTGCTAAACGTCTTGGGTTCGCAGAAGGTGTTTCAGAAGATCCGCATGTAGAACGCCTGGTGGAATCTTTTGCATTCCTGACGGCAAAAATCCATCAGCGGATTGATGAAGATATGCCGGAACTTAGCAACACCATGTTGGAGGTATTAGCGCCACAGTTTCTACGTCAGGTACCGTCGGTATCGTTGGTGCAGTTTCAACAGGACCCATTAGCATCCGGTGTGACTGGGATGATGACGGTAGCGCGGCATACCCCGTTGATTTCTCAACCGGTAGGCGATGTGACCTGTCGTTTCCGCACGGTATATCCGCTGGAGATGTTGCCATTGGATTTAACGCATGCAGAACTGATACCAGACCCTTACGATCGGGACTTTATCTTAACGCTAAGTTTTACCCTGTGGCCGGGCGCCAGCTTTCAGGCGCAACATATCCGGTTGTATTTACATGGCGCACCAGTGCTGACCCATAGTTTGTATGAATTGTTGTCAGCGCAAGTTAAGCAACTGGAATGTCGGTTAGGCGAGCGTACATTCAACCTGAATAACCGGGGTGTTCAGGTAGTGGGCTTTGATCCGCAAGATAACTTATGTGCCGATGATTTATTAATAAACCCGATTCATCACTTATTTCGTGATTATTTCAGTTTCCCAGAAAAGTTTTTATTCCTGGATATTCCGTTACCGGATGCCGGTTTGATCACCCGTTCATCAGGCAAGCTGCAATACCGTTTCCAGCTTAAGGATTGTGTTGCATTGCGCCGTATTGAACGTATGAGTGATAAAGTCAGCAATGAAACCTTCCGGCTAAATTGCGTGCCGATAATTAATCTGTTTTCTCATCAGGCGGAACCCATTATTCCGCTGGAAACAGAGCATGAATATCTGGTTCAACCGGATGCTCGTCGCCCACAAAGTATGGAAGTCTATACCATCGATCAGGTCGAGATTGTCAGCCGTCAACAGGAACAATTAAGTTCCAAACCAGTGCCGTCGTTATTTGGTATTGAACATACACAGTCTGACGAACAGCTCCCATTATTTTGGCAGGCCACGTCACGTCCCTCACTCAGACATAACGATCTGGGAATGAATATGTTCATCGGTTTTTCTGATAGCAGTGGTGAACATCTGAAACCCGAAACCGATGTGGTGAGCCTGAGTTTGACCTGCACTAACCGCGATATACCGCGACAGTTGAGTAACGGTCATCCTGATGGCGATTTCGAATCAGAAAGCGCGCTGCCGGGGGTAAAAATTCTGGGATTGATCCGTCCCCGATTGCCGGTGCGTCCACAACCCAATAGTGCATTGAACTGGCGATTGGTATCGCAACTCAATTTAAACCAAATGTTACTGAGTGGTCCACAGGGTGTTCAGCACTTAAAAGAGGCGCTAGAACTCTACAACTTGCTTGGCGATCCAGCCATATCGCGGTTGATTGCACAACTACAGCAGATTGCTATTGCGCCGGTGAGCGCACGCCTAAATCCCGCCGATCCCCATTCTCTGGCGCGTGGGCTGGAAGTGACATTGACATTTCAGGCGCAAGCAGGCGAGTTTGTTGATTTTTATCTGTTTTGCAGCCTGCTAGAGCGTTTTATTGCCATGTATGCGCCGATTAACAGCTTCACGCAGACCGTAACACAGTTAGAGACGCTTAATAACAGCACTCACCGTTGGCCACGTCGCAGTGGGAGAGTGACATGGCTTTAGAAAATAAGATGCGTTTAGCTGGCGGCCGTTTTTATCAAAATGTACGTCGTTTGCTTAAACGTTGTCGCCAACGTGAAGACGCGATAATCATCCCTGATGATGTGGTGCAATTCAGCTCTGCACTGACATTAGATGCGCCGGAAAGGGAAGTCGAGTCGCTATTACCACCGCAAGAGGGGGATGAGCAGTATCGCATGGCGGTACATCACTTTGGTCTATTAGGAACCCTTGGCGCATTACCGTTGCGTTATACCGAGTGGCTGATTGATAGGCGTTACCGCTATGGCGACGAATCGGCTCAGGCATTTATTGATATTTTTACTCACCGCCTGCTTAGCCTGCGTTTTCAGGCATGGCAGAAATATCGGTTATATATCAATGCCGAATTGCAAAACCATGCAGAGTTACAAACCCATCGGGCTTTACCGGCTGTCATTCCGGCAGTTGCCGGCCAATTGATGGAGAACAAAATAGAGCGCTCTCATCCCGCTTGTGTCGGATTGCTGGCAACACCGGTCCGTTCAATGGTGAATTTGCAACATTTGTTGCAGCGGGAATTTGGTATGGCGGTCAACATCCAGCCCTTTAAAGGGCGCTGGCAATATGTTGAACAGGCGCACTGTTGCTGTTTAGGTCGCAGTTTGCTAGGCGATAACCCGATGTTGGGTCGCGCTTATTGGGATATTCAATCAGGATTTCATATTGAGTTAGGGCCGTTTGCCGCTCGGCAGCGAGCCGCCTTTATGCCGGGAAATGAACAATATCGCAAACTGACACAATGGGTATGGCAATTTGCCGGGCCGTTGCTCTCCTTTTCACTGGAATTGTTGGTACAGCATAGTGGGCAAGACAATATATTAAATGGCAGCCGTCAACTGGGGTGGGATGGTTGTTTGGGCAATACTGGCGAGAGCAATATTCAGCATATCTATCTGGCTGAATGTACAGGCCCCTACGCGGATTAAACAAGAATACAGGTAATAAAAAAATGCTGTTAGGGCAAAAGAATCGTTTTTTACAGGTTATCGGTAGCCTGTCAGACATTGTGGCACTGAGCAAAATAGAGGGTGAAGAGCACCTGTCGCGGCCTTATTCATTTTCTGCTCAGCTCTATTCCAACGCGGACTGGGATAAGCTGGAGTCTCATATCGGTAAGCCATTGGCATTTCGTCTCGGTGAAGCACCGAATCACCGCATTGTGCATGGCATATTGACTGAATTGCAGCAACAAGGTTTCAGCGACGGCCAGTTTTGTTATCAGGCACGTATTGAACCCTGGCTGAAAATGCTGACATTAACGCATAATTTACGTGTCTATCAGCGCATCAGCGTGCCGGATATGGTATGTGATATCTTCCGTAAACGTGGGTTTAACGACGTTGAACTGGCGCTAAAAAGCCGTTATCCGAAGCTTGAATATTGTATGCAATACAAGGAATCAGATTTTGACTTTGTGACACGCCAACTGGAACAAGCTGGAATTTTCTATTTCTTTCGCCATGAAGAGGGGCGTCATGTGCTGGTATTGGCAGATCATCCTTCTGCGTTTATTAACGCGCCTTTAGCGGTATTGCCATATCAATCGAAAGTGGGTGATCAGCAGGGCTATGGGCTACGCGCCTGGCATATTCATCGCACACTGATTCCAGGTACGGCGGAAATGAATGGCTATAACGTTAAAAGTGCCGCGGCAATCAGTGCCAGTGCCAAAGCGAACAGCGGCTATTCTACCAATCCAAAGCTTTCTATCTATGATGATCGACGTCAGGAGGAGCGTAATCAACTGGAAGTACAGGCAACGCTGTGCATGGAACAATGGGAATCACAGTCCTATTACGCACGTGCCGTTAACAGTTATCCCGGTTTGCAAGTAGGGCATCAGTTTACCCTGAAAGGGCACGCCAGTGCCGATGGCCGTTATGCCGTGGGCCACCAGCGATTAAAAGCGGAAAACAACCTGGAGGGAGGCGAATTATTGTTTTCGTCTCAAGTGACCTTATTCCCGGCGAATAAAGCATTTCGCCCGCGTCCTTCTGTTACGCGGCCCTACATTTCCGGCGTATTGTCCGCGCTAGTAGTGGGGCCGACGTCAGAGGAGATCCATACTGATACACAGGGACGCATCAAAATCCAGTTTCACTGGGATAAAGAACATAAAAAAAATGATGACAGTTCTTGTTGGATACGCGTCAGTCAGTTCTGGAATGGCGCAAAGTTTGGTGCGCAATTTGTGCCACGTGTGGGCAGTGAAGTATTGGTGAGTTTTATTGATGGCGACCCAGATAGCCCGCTGGTGACCGGAACGGTTTATAACGGAGTGAAGATGCCACCATTCGCGCTACCGGGGCAGAAAACCCAAAGCGGGATTACGACGCGCAGTAGTGCAAAAGGCACAGTGGAGCAAGGACATCAGTTCTGTTTTGAAGATAAGAAAGGTGAAGAGTTTATTTTGCTTCACTCACAAAAAGATATGCGCCTGAAAGTGAAAAATGATTTTTCGGCGCAGATCGATCGCAACGTGTTATGGGAAATCCAAGAAAAGCGCGATACCCAAATTAAAAAGGGCAATGACACGTTAATTTTGAGCGAAGGCAACGCCTTAACTGAGGTGAAAAAAGGTGACAAAAAACAAACACTGGATCGTGGCAATTTTACCACCACCGTCAGTGCAGGCAGTTATGAGCTTGAGGTATCCAGAGGTAACGCCAAAATCAATGTAGGTCAACAATGCACAATTACGGCAAATCAGGGCATTGAACTGAAAGTCGGTGCCAGCACATTATCGATTACCCCGGCCGGGATCACCATCAAAGCGCCATCTGTTACCGTAGAAGGATCAGGAAAACTGGCGTTGAAGAGCGGTGGCATGGCGGAACTAGCAGGAACCACGGTAAAAGTAGAAGGTAGTGCAATGGCACAATTAAAAGGCGGCATTGTTCAGGTGGATGCGACCGGCATTGCTATGGTGAAAGGCACTCTGACCAAGATTGGTTAATAGCAGGATCAACGAATAATAAGAGTTTGCAATCATGGTTAAATTACGACACTGCCAGCTTTCGCCACAGGCGGAATTGGCACTACAACAACACGCGGCACATGAACAGAATCTATCGGCGCTCAATAAAGAAATATTGTGGCAAGACGCAGTGTGCTACACCATTTTTATGTTGCCTTACACTCAGGCTCTGGAACTGGCACTGACATTTATCTCCTGCGTTTACGAACGTGATCTGATGCAAGGACAACGGGCGTTATTGCAACAAGTGCGACGCTGGCGGGTTGATGGCGGTGATCCGTTGCGTCATGAACTGTTCGAACAGGCGCAAACAGTCGGGTTCGATAATCCAATTTCATGTCTGGTGCTTTCCGTTTTTTGGAGTGAAGGCAGCATGACCACCCCGGGTTTGGAAGCGGTCTATCCACAACCGTGGCAGTCACTGGCGGCATTAGCCGATACGTTGTGCCTGATATTGCATATTTATGGCGAACAACCGGAACGACAAATGCAGTACGTTGAGCAATTTTTTCAACTGGCACATGGTCAACTAAGGCAATTACCACCGTCACAAGATCAGGGACGCAAAAACTATCTGTACTATGAAGCCACATTATCAGGAGAGCAATGATGCCAATGCCAGCCGCTCGTGTGGGTGATATGCATATTTGTCCAATGGTCTCGCCTGCGGTACCGCCGGTGCCACATGTAGGCGGACCGATTATGCCGCCAGGTGTACCGACAGTGCTGATTGGTGGATTACCCGCAGCGACAATAGGCTCAATGCTGGTGTGCGTCGGGCCGCCAGATACAGTTGTCATGGGCAGCCCAACGGTATTGATTGGCGGACGGCCTGCGGCCAGACTCGGCGATCTGTGTGCACATGGCGGCACAATTACCACGGGCTACCCGTTGGTGATTATTGCTTAAAATGGAAGCCACTGTGAACCTAGCCCAAACAGATATCGCGCGTTTTTTACAACCCATTGCTGCTGACAAACCAGCGGGGTGCGATATCGAATACGAACCTATTTTTGAACAGATAAACGCAGCACGCGAAACTGACGACGATTTTCTCCAAGACGACGCATGGGGTTATGAAACTCGTCAGGCTGATTGGATGCGAGTTTCAACGTTGTGCCAAGAGGTGCTGGAAAAACAGAGTAAAGACTTGCAAATAGCCTGCTGGTTAACCCAAGCACAAGGGGAACTGTATGGTCTGGCAGGGATTAGCGGTGGTATCACATTACTTGCCCATCTACTGGAAACTTTTTGGCCGGTACTTTACCCGCCGCTGGATGATACAGAGACAAACAGTGCAGATGCTCGTCTTGGCCGGTTAAGCTGGTTGGATAAGCAATTGGTGAAACAACTAGACAATCTGACACTGACCGATGATGGCAAATTGAGCTTAAGCGTCTGGCAACAAGTGCAATATTTTGAACAACGCGTTGCCGTTAATAGCGAATTACGCAGTGCTTTGATCAGTGATGGCTATTTCGGTATCGCTGAGTGCGACGGTAGTATTCGCGCTACGCCAGTCGAACAATTTAACCAACTACTAGTGCAGGCTGAACAGGTTAGTCAGGCATTAGCAGAACTGCAAAAAATCATGGTGGAACTATTGCCTGATACCGGTAACAGCATGAGTGCCAGTACGCAGCGATTGCAAGATCTGGTGGCCTTAATCGAACGATTTCGTGAAATGGCGGCACCGGGATCAAGCCAAGAATCCAGCAATCGCAATGAAGCAATAGCGTCAGGGGAAGATGCGCCAAACGGCATGAATACGACTTTTTTAACAGAAGATCGGGCGCACCATGAAATGCGCACTATCGCTATAGGACAAATGATCAATATCGCCAATTACTTTCGTCAAAATGAACCTACCAGTCCGGTGCCCTATTTAATTGAACGTGCAGCGCGTTGGGCAAATATGGGCATGGCCGAATGGCTGGAAGAAATGATGTCAGAAAATACCTCCGCGCTACAAGAAATTATGCGCGTGATGAAAGGACCAGAAATAAATAGAGAGCAAAATGAATAACATAAATTTTTATAGCGTCATTAAACGCCGTTTTTTAATATTGACAGTAATTCTCGTAATAAGTGGTTGCAGTCATTCTATCTCCAACGATGAAAAACGCTTACAGGCAATTGAACAAGCCAAACCAGTTTATGCCAGCAATGCCATTCGTTTAAAAATAACTGCGGTTCCGCAACTGAATGTTTTTAATAATATGTCGAACAGTTGCACAATATTAATTGCTCAAGCAGAGAAACGTGAGCAATTAGATAAATTACTGGCTAATCCGGTGTTATTACGCAATTTATTTGCCGGCACCGGTGCAACAGAGCAAATATTACAGTTGGATAATTACGTGATGATGCCGGGGCAATCGGTATCTTTACACATCGATAGAGCGGAACAGGCGCGTTATATCGCATTAATTGCCGGTTACTACCCGATGCCAGATAGTACTCATACACGAGTATTATCACTGCCGCTGCGCCTTGAGCAACACGGTTGGTGGAATAGCGCCTGGAGCGCTGAATTTGTTCCCATGCGCATTAATCTGACGCTAGGACGTTACGCCATTACCCGCAGTGATTTCTCCGCAGGCAACACCGGAGATGAGGTGGTTTTCCCCGGACAACCCGGACAAATAGATTTCCCCGGGCAAACGACAGAATCCAGCAGTAACGAAAGTGTGTTAAGGAAGTAACCCATGTTTGAACATAAACCGATATATTGGTATTCAGGATTATATTTACAACCACAGCACTTTCAAACCCATGAATTGCAACATGAATACTGGCAAGGACGTTATCAGTTACTGACACAGCCTTATGCTTTTGGTGTGGTGAAACTCGCATTCAATCTGGCCGCACTAAGTGATGAAATACTGAGTGTTCATCACGCCGCGTTTATTTTTCCCGATGGTTGTTACGTGGATTGTGATGTCAATGGCGTACTTAGTGCCCGATCATTGCGGGATTGCTGGCCGGTACGTGACAAACCGCAGCGCATCTATGTTGGCCTGCGTATGTTCAGCCACAATCAGAGTAACGTCACCGGCATCACGGATGCCAACGGTGTCGGTAATATCACCAGCCGTTGGGTAACATGGCCGCAAGAACAGCGTATGCGGGATGCTTTTGGCGAGGGGCCGGAAGCAGAAGTGCAACAACTGACCTATAACTTACGTTTTTTCCTACACGATGAGATTGCTCAGGCAACAGGTTATACATTATTACCGGTTGGCCAACTGCATTGCACCAGTGATGGTATTGCGCTGGATAATCGCTATCTACCGCCATGTTTGACGCTCTATGCTGTGCCACCACTGGGCCAGCGCATTGATCAACTGTGTCAGGAGTTAACCGGGCGCGTCCATCAATTGGAAGAGTTGAAACGCCCGCAAACACTGGAAGGGGAAATTTATACCCAAGAAAAAAGCACATTATTGCTGACATTACGAACTCTGGCACGCTATGTCGTACAGTTGCACCATTTTCAGGAAGCGAAAGATGTTCATCCCTTACAGATTTTTGGGCTATTGCGCCAACTGATCAGCGAGCTTTCCTGTTTTACCGATCGTTGCTCCTTTTTAGGTCAATGGAACGGGCAGGAAGAAGTACTGGAGAAATATCAACATCTGGATCTGGCGCTAACTCTTGATAGTTGTGAACGGACAATTGCCGATTTGCTTAATGCACTGGTGCTGGAACCCAATACCGTGATCCCTCTGCAACAGGAAAGCCGTGGTTATTATCATGCAACATTCAATACAACGGGGAGCAACGAACAGCAACGGCTCTATTTGGTGCTGCGTTCTGACAGCTTTACCCATCGCGAGCGTGAAATTCCTGATGATCGCTTAATTAAACTGGCGGCGGCAGAACAGATCGACAACATTATTAACCGCGCTTTGCCCGGTGTACGTCTGTACTACCAGGAAATAGCGCCACATGGTTTACCTAACCGAGCAAATACCTGCTATTTCCGGGTAGAAAACCGCGGTGCATTGTGGCGGCAGGTAGAAGAGAGCAAACGTGTGGCAGTGCACTGGGCAGATGCGCCAGACGATTTACAAACAGAAATCGTTATAGTGAGAGCATCATGATGCAGTTATTGGATTGTTATATTCCAGTATTCACTTGCGTATTGCGCATGATCCAGCAGCAGGTGAATCAAGCGGAAACACTGCGGCAAACCGTATTAGCTGAATTGACACAAGCGCAGAATAGGGCGCGTTTGCAGGGTTATGGGGCGCAAGATATCGAAGAAGCAAATTTCGCCGTGGTGGTTTGGGCAGACGAAGCCATTCTGTGCGCAGGTCAGAAAGAATTGAGTGTTTGGCGCCAATCATCATTGCAGGCTGAGCTTTATGATGCCGAACTGGGCGGAAATACGTTTTTTGATCGTCTTGCTGCATTAGTACCGGATAATTATCCGGTTCGATTGGTCTATGTTTTTTGCCTGCTTGCCGGATTTTATGGTCGTTATGGCAAACGCGATAATTTGGAATTACACAATATTATCCAGCAAGAATTAGATAATCTTCCTGATACGTTGCGTGGTTATCTCTCTTTAGAAAATCACCGATTAATGAATAGATACGATAATAAGTTGAAAAATAAGCGTTCCAATAATAAATGGCGCAGAAAATTAATATTATTCATATCATCTATTATATTAATTTATATTTTCATCACTGTCTATTTATTAAGTATTGGCCGATAAACTCGGAAATTAAACATGAAAAAATTACTTTATGCCATTGGCTGGCTTAGCGTGATGGTTATCCTTTTATTACTCAGTTTAACTATTGCGGTGGCATTCTCATGGCCGACAATAGGTGGCTTGTTATTATTTATTTGCCTACTCCTGCTGTTATTATTGCTGCGTGGGGCAATTACATTCATGCCGCAAATAATGAATAAACTGCTCTGGATAAATAAATTCTGGCGGAAAGGAAATAACCGTCTGGAATATTTACTCTATCAGCACTGGTGGCAGGGAGGATATTTACAAAGTTGGCGTCGATTCCGTTCATTATTACACCGTAACGGCCCTGTTCCACCGTGGTTTCTGGTGGTAGGCGAACGGGGCAATGGTAAACAGAAGTTGTTAACACGCTGCAATGTGGCGCCCATGACGGGGAAAAATCTACCGTCTCTGACAGAAAACACCTTTACCTGTCGCTGGTGGTTCTTCCGCCGGGCAATGTACATGGTCGTTTCCGGCCGTTATACCGAAGGTCAATCCCTGTACCGGCAAGCCTGGTTGTGTCTAATAAGCTGGATCGCCCAGGTCCGAAAACCTGCTGGCGTACTCGTTTGCTTGTCAGTGGAACAGTTGCTCAACAGCGACAATCGAGCGCTCTATATCGCTGCACGTCAGGTACGTGCGCAGTTGGAACCATTACAGATACGTCTGGAACGCCGTTTGCCAATCTGGTTGATCCTTACTCATAGTGAAACATTGCCGGGGTTTGACCATTGGTGCGCCCAACTGTCAGTAGAACAACGTACTGAATTGCTTGGCGATTTTATCGAGCATCATACAGTGGGTAATGTTACCAACGTGCTGGATAAGAGTATGAGCACCATTGTCAACACGTTGAAAATGATGCGCTTTAAGTTGCTCAATCAACAACGGCAGCAACCCAATGCGGAAATCTTAGCGTTACCAGAAACGGTAGCTCAACTGCAACCTGCACTGGATTGTTACTTGAATGCACTGTTTGACCGAGACCATTATCTGGAGCATGGTCTGTTGCGTGGCATGTTTTTTACTGCCGAGCATCAAACCGCTGGCGTTTTCAGCCACCGTTTGCTGGGAGAATCTCTGCCTGATCAAGTTAAACGTAATAATAGCGTACTGCTGACCGGCTGGCGGACATTAACCAAACGCGTATTGGTTAGCCTATTGATTTTGATGCTGGTGTGTGGCGCAGGCAACGCATTGATGACGACCTGGCGTGGTGTTAAGCAACTTGAAAATATCCATGAAGTAGACCCCCTTGAACGGAGTTACTTGCGCTATCAACAAGTTGAGTATTGGTCACAGGAAACTCTGTCACCTCTGCTTTTTTATCCAGTCAGCCATACGCTGGAACAACGGATGGCGCGGCAGTACCAACAACAAGCACCTGTTGACGCATTCAACCCGGAATCGGTAGCGACACACTTGCTAGCACGCTTCCGTAACGCGGGAGCACCACAAAAACAACAGTTGGCTTTACACTGGGCACGCTTTATTAACACTGAACAGGCAATGGTGCATGGCGCTACGCTGGAAACGTTACAGCATATGCCTGCTTATTCAGCCTCACTATTAAGTGGTGGAAATGATCCTTTATCAGCAGAACAACGCGTCGCACTCCGTCTGGCGCAATATCGTCAAGGCAACGCACAGCAAGAATTTGATCAGTGGCGAAATGTCTTGCAGACACTACTGCAAGATAACAATAACTGGCAATGGCTGTTAGCTGACGAACAACCGGCAGGAACACGTTCGCTGACACTGGCTGATTTCTGGCCGCTCGCCAACGATGATACGGCCACAATTAACGCACGTATCCGTGGTGTTTATACCCAAACCGGCGAGCAAGATATTCAGGCAACTTTGGGGGAACTAGCACAAGCTCTTAACAACTCGGAATTTTTTGCTCCTTTACAGCGCTCATTCTATCAACAGTATCAAAATCAGCGCCAATCAGAGTGGTTAGCATTTGCTCAGGCTATGCCTCAAGGAGAAACATTAGTACGAGGCAAGAAAAACTGGCAAGCGTTGGTATTAGCAGCAGGTCAATATGGCAGTCCCTATATCGCCTTTCTGACCCAGTTAGAACATGATTTATCCACGGTAGAAAAGGCGGATCAGCAGTCCTGGTTGCAGGCACAGCAGCGCTTATGGCAACTGCATGGTTATGTGCAAAAAAGTAGTGTGATGCAACGAGTTTCGCTAGGTAACCTCTCTTTACGCCAGCGCATCATGTCATGGCTTGGTATTTCACCGCAGATCTCGGTACGACTGGATGACACTGCGCTGACGCGCTATCGCGCCTACCGGCAAGCAGTGCAGTTAAATAGCCAACGCGAGTTGCTTAGTGATATGGAAACCGAGGTATTGGTTAAAAATGCGCTAAGTAATGAGAAAGGAGAGTTGAATGATAACGGTTTACGCGCATTGTTTAACCGTTTCACCTTGTGGCGCCATGAAACCGAAAGCAAGCAAGACGCAGGAGTAAATGAAACCTTATGGCGGCTCTATCAGGGCGATGCTCATCTGGTACTACGTTACGCCTTCTTAAGTGCCGCCAGCCGCTTGCAAACCCAGTGGGAAAGCAAAGTGATTTGGCCGATGGAAAAATTGAGCAGACAAGAACTGTTTGATGGTCGGGAATTGAACGCGCGTTTGTATGAATACAGTAACGCATTTGTACGGGATACCGCAGAGTATGCTCTGGATATTCGTCCCGAAGGGATTAAGCGTCAGGAAATGGAAGATGTGCTCTTTCCGTTTAGCGATGATTTCATTTTCTATATTAATAACCTTATTCAACCGAATGACCTACTTTCAGCGACATCGGATATTCGCCGTCGCCTGCAAGAGAAACTCGCCTTACTGGAAAGCGGGCAACAACTGGCGACGGCACAACAGGAACCGGAACAAGAACAGAAACCATCGGCGGAAGTGACGATTGTCAGTCAACCGGCGACTGCTAACCAAGGGGCAAAGGTATTGCCAATAGGAAGTTCAGTGACGTTGAGTTGTGATGATGGCGTACAGCAGCTTAAAAGTATGAATTTCAATGACAGCATGACGCTGCATTGGAGCCCAGGAACATGCGGTAAAGTCCAAATTGATGTCTATTTTCCTCGCTTTACATTAAGCAAAAGTTACGTTGGCCCCGATGGTTTGCTGCAATTTATGCACGTTTTTTCCCGCGGTGAACTGACACTGGCAGCACAAGCGTTCCAACAGCGACGCGATGAATTAAGCGCTCTGGGTATCAATAACATCACTGTGCGCTATCAAGTCAGCGGAAGCAAAGCTGTTTCAACACTGTATCAGCAATGGCAGCAACATCAGCAACAACAAACGGCGTTGTTGGAACAACGCAACCGACTGGATAGCCAGTTGTTAAATTTAAGTGAACCAACATTGGCAAAAGGGACCCTTTCTACTTTGCCATCACAGATCACCACCCATTGGAACGAATTAAGGAAACCTAAAAGTGAGTAATTATCTTAAACAGATCGTGAGTAAATTAACGATAGAAGCGCGTCAGTGCCTTGATGAGGCCGCTAATCTGGCAGTACGGCGCACCCATCATGAAGTGGAAATTGAACACCTGCTATTGGCTTTGTTTGAAAAACAGCTTCCGACGATGGAACAAGTGTGTCGCCACGGCGGGATTGATGCCATGACGTTGCTGAATGCCTGCCAGAGATCACTGACACTATTGCGCAGTGGTAATCATCGCTCGCCAGTACTGGCGACCAGCCTAACTGAATGGATGGAACAGACTTGGATGTACGCCAGTACTCATTGGGGCGCATCACAGATTACCGCTCAGGCGTTGATTGTGGCACTGATCATGAATCCGTCACTGCACCATTCGCTGACCTCAGAACTACAACAAGCGTTACAGGGTAACACTGATGGGATAGAACAATGGTTGCGTACACAAGCACATCCGAAACCGCAACAAACTACAACGCCTGTCGGAGATAATACTCAATCTGCGCTGGCACAATACACGCATCACCTGACACAGGCAGCACGTGATAACAAACTCGATCCGGTTTTAGGGCGTGAGCGGGAGATTCGCCAGTTGATTGACGTGCTGTTACGCCGTCGCCAAAACAACCCGTTGTTAACCGGTGAAGCGGGTGTCGGCAAAACCGCGCTGATCGAGGGGCTTGCTCAGCGGATTGTTGATGGCCGTGTACCGAAAGTTTTGGCACAGGCTGAACTATTTACGCTGGATATGGGGTTGCTACAAGCGAGTGCTAGCGTAAAAGGTGAGTTTGAAAGCCGTCTGCAAAAATTATTGGATGAAGTGAAAGGATATCCTACACCCGTGATTCTGTTTATCGATGAAGCGCATACGCTGATTGGCGCAGGCGGCCAAGCCGGGCAAAATGATGCAGCTAATCTGTTGAAGCCCGCGCTGTCACGGGGTGAGTTACGGGCGATTGCGGCAACTACCTGGTCTGAATATAAGAAGTACTTTGAAAAAGACGCAGCGTTAGCACGTCGTTTCCAGTTGATCAAAGTCGAAGAACCTTCGCTAGAACTGGCAATCGCCATGTTGCGCGCCATGACACCTGCAATGGAAAAACATCATGGCGTCAAAGTACTTGCAGAGGCGGTCACGGCAGCCGTTACGTTAGCCAACCGTTATATCACTGGACGTCAGTTGCCGGATAAATCGGTTAGCCTGTTAGATAGCGCCTGTGCCCGCGTTGCCGTTTCACAGACTGACGAACCAGCGCCGATTGAAGATCTGCGTGCCATGCTGACAAACATTGCTAGCGAACAGGAAGCATTGTTACGTGAAGGCGGCCATGAAACTCAGCTACAGAAATTGGCGCAGCGTCAGGCTGAATTGCAGGCATCACTAGAAGCAATTTTGCCGGAATATCATGCTCAACGTCAGTTGGTTAATGACATCCTCGCCTGTAAAGAACACGACGCGCGGCTACCTGTGTTACGTGCAGAACTGCATCAGCGCCATCATCAGCAGGCTTATGTCTTTGATTGTGTTGATGCCGCCTGTGTAGCGGACATTGTTTCCGGTTGGACAGGGATACCCCTTGGTCGAATGGTCGAAAATGAGCGTGATGTGTTGCGTCAGTTAGAAACCCGCCTCGGCCAACGGGTTATCGGGCAAGATCATGCGCTCAGCCAGATAACCCGTCAAATTCGGATTGCTAAAGCACAACTGGCCGATCCGGTCAAACCTACCGGAGTATTTATGCTCGCAGGCCCCTCCGGTGTAGGGAAAACCGAGACCGCCTTAGCGCTAGCTCATGAGTTGTATGGCGGTGAGCATCATCTGATCACGATTAACATGTCGGAATATCAGGAAGCCCATTCGGTTTCTGGCCTGAAAGGTTCTCCTCCAGGCTACGTCGGTTATGGACAAGGGGGTGTATTGACCGAAGCGGTTCGGCGTCAACCTTACAGCGTGGTGCTACTTGATGAAGTGGAGAAAGCTCACCCCGATGTACTGGAGCTGTTCTTTCAAGTGTTCGATAAAGGCATGATGGAAGATGCCGAAGGACAACAGATTAACTTTCGCAATACGTTGATTATACTGACCACGAATGCGGCATCAGATTTGGTAATGCGGGCCGCAATGCACGGAGTAAAAGAGCAGGGGGAAAACCGCACGGCCACCCTGGAAGATATTCAGGAGATTATCCGGCCAGAGCTGCAACGCATATTTACGCCAGCATTTTTAGGCCGTTTGCAGGTTATTCCTTATCTGCCGGTACATGGCGAAGTTCTGCACGCCATTGTCCGCCATAAGCTGAATAAAATTGTCACACGCTATCGTCAATCAACCCAATGTGAATTGCACTATAGCGACACGCTGGTGGATTTTATCGCTGAAGGGTGTCGAATCGCGGAAAGTGGGGCACGTGAAATTGACAACCTGTTAACACAGTTTGTCCTGCCGTTGTTATCAGATCAATTGCTATTAGGTGATGTGCCAGTCAATCAGGATGTCTGGATAGATGTTATAGACGGCCAAATACAGTTACGATCAGACCAAAAGAAATTATAACTATATAATATTATCAACTAAGGGTAGTAAACGCTTATCTCTGCTATTATTATCTTACAATGTAACATCAGTGTTACGAAATGAGATCCCGATGAAAATGAAAAAGATAGTGATCTTCTGGTTTATCTTTACATTGGTCAATTTCGCGCTGGCACTGTTAAACCTACAGGTACGGGATGTGTGGAGTCTGTCATCACTAGTGTGGTTTCCGGCAGGCTTGTTACAAGGCATTTTTTGCGCCAGGGCGCCACGGTACTGGCCTGTCTGGTTAATCACGGGCACCTTGATTTCGCTGACTGCCAGTCAGTGGTATGGAAGGCCAGTAAATGTATCGCTGACCTTTTCCAGCATCAATATGATGATGCTGGTAACAACAGCGCTGATCTGGCAGTTTTTTTACGGTGTCATGTGGGCGCCGAAACGGACAAGGGACATCATTAACCTGACCGTACTCTGTTCGTTAAGTGGAATCATTGAGCGATTTATCGCGAAATGGATACTTCATCTATTTGGTTATCCTACCGACATATCAGTTTCATTACCGATTGTCGTAGGCTCAGTGTTGAGTTATCTACCACTGACATTGTTTGTTATCTACTACATCACCCACGAGAAAAATGGGGTTGGGAACTGGAAAATCCATGGCTTATGGCTGGTGGCCCTATTTGCCATGACAGCATTGTTCATCAGTCCACCACCGGAAGCCGGGAAAATACACTGGCAAGGTATCGCACTGCTGTTTTCCTTTAGTTTGCCGATGCTGCTGGCACTCAGCGGTAATCTGCTGGTATTAAGCAGCTTTTTATCCCTATGTACGGTGGGGATCGTGAGTGCCACCATTTTTGGTCTTGGCCCATTCTCATCCCCGTTAACCAATCTCCAACAAAATGTGCAGATAGCGGCTTGGTACAGTACAGCGTTCACTTTACCCGCGTTGTTATGCTGTAGCTATTTATCTAACATAATCAATGCATTACATCGGCATAAAGCGCGTTTTCTGTTAATGAGAGCCATGCTGGATCAAGAACAGATTAATTGCTTTCGGTTAAGTGCCAACGGACATTTGTACTGGCATCATAATGGTGCTGCCTGGATGCGGTGCGGAAAAGCGCCCGTCTCTTGGTCGCAGTTGATGGCTTGGGTACATCAGGAAGATCGGCATAAAATCGAACAGCTTAAAAATTCAGTCTCGCAAATACCACAGACATTAAAAGTTCGGATTGCCGATGGTAAAGGCGAATTTAACCCCGTCCTTATCGCCTTAATCATCCATGTAGGAGAAGATGCCGGTTTTATTGAAGGAACGATACGTGAAATAAATAGTAAATAAAAAATAGTCAATAATCTGGAGAAATAACCTATGCCCAGACGAGTCATTATTGCCGACGATCATCCGGTATTTTTATTAGGACTACGTACGATACTGGCAACATTGCCGGAGAATTACCAGATTGTGGGGGAAGCCCATGATGTTACTTCACTTTTTTCTCTGCTGGAGGAAAAAGAAGCGGATATGCTGATTACGGATTTCATTATGCCGGGTAATAACCAGATCGACGGTCTGAGGATGATTAGCCGAATACGGGAACAGTATCCGAATTTGCCGATTGTGGTGATTACGATGATCAGCGACCGAAAAATAATAGCTTCATTGATTGACTACAAAGTGAAAGCGATTTTGAACAAAAACAGTTTATCCCATGAACTGGTAAAAGGGTTGTACAGTACAACCGGACGTTATGAACCCTATCTAAGTGAGCAATTTCTCGAATCACCGGACGAAGAAGTTGTAAAAACGCTAACCAGCAAAGAGTTGGAAGTGATTAAACTGTTGGGACAAGGGTTGAGTGTGAATGATATTGCTGCGCGTTTATACCGTACTAAGCAGACGATCAGCGCCCAAAAAATTAGCGCAATGAAAAAGCTCGGGTTAGATAGCGAAGCAGCGCTTTATAATTATTTGCATCAGATTGGATTGGGGCTGTAAACCATGAAGTGCCGGTGCAAAGCATGGCGATGGTTTGCCATATTGGTATTGCTGTTACCGCTATCTGGCTGGAGCCTCAACCTGTTTGAATACCGCAATGCGCAAAAGCTACCTGCAAATGGGCTACCGGTGGAGTTTTATTCAAACATCACTCAAGAATCACAAGAATTTCTGCCTTTTCCCGTTAAAGAATACGGGGGGGGGCTTCCCCCGCGTTTTCCGGCATTAAAAGTTGGTATTCTCTGCTGTATCGGCGCGCCATTGGTGATCCATCGTTGGGACGGCAAGTTGGAAGGGATTTATGCTGATTATCTGCGCTTGATCGAAACTGTGCTGAAAAGACCGGTAGAGGTACGGCTGTTTGGCAACTGGGAATCAGCTTATAAAGCTCTGCAACATGGAGATATCCAACTGTTATCAAATTCCGCTTCATCACAATCAGGAAATGAAGCAAATGACACTTACCCGATTCTGGTACAACCCCTCGCACTAATTATGCGCAAAGAACAAGTGAATATGCCATTTGCCAAAATGAATATTATGGCAGCACCAAGCAGTGATCCAAATGTCATTAAGCAATTACGTAAACATTACCATAGCATTTTGGTGGCGAAGGATCAGCAGGAGGGGATACAGGCAGTCGTGGATGGCGAAATGGATGCCTATCTGGACGGGCAAAGTCAGATTGCCTATTTGCTGGCTTTTCGTCCATTTACCGGGTTGACCTACCGCCGGGATATCTCGTTGGGGGAACGGTATGACTTTCTCGGT
Organism: Photorhabdus sp. S10-54; assembly: GCF_963878145.1. Taxonomy (NCBI): domain Bacteria; kingdom Pseudomonadati; phylum Pseudomonadota; class Gammaproteobacteria; order Enterobacterales; family Morganellaceae; genus Photorhabdus; species Photorhabdus sp. S10-54. The sequence continues at coordinate 27,776 of NZ_CAWNXG010000002.1, forward strand.
CACAACGGTGATGGCATGGTTGAAGCAGTAAATCTGATTCTGACATCCATTCCTCATGCTATCAGAAATAAAGTTTACGAACGTTGGATTTCTGGGCTGGCATTGGGCAGTAATAATGACGCTACAATCTTTTCAGCTCAGGAAAAAGCTTGGATTAAAAAAAATCCGGTCGTCAATGTGGCACTGACTCGTACTGCGCCACCTTATTCCTTTCTGGATAAAAACGGTCAAATCACTGGGCTGGATGTGGACATTTTGCGTCTACTGGGAGAAAAAAGTGGCATCACCTTTAATTTTATGCCAACAGATGGCGCAATCGGCATTAAAAAGTTGTTAGAAAATGGCGAAGCGCAAATGACCTCTATGATCAACACACCCGAACGTAGCCGTTGGCTCTCTTTCAGCCATCCCTATGGTACCGTGGAATGGGTGATGATCACCCGCAATGAGCGCAATACCCCCAATGAGTTTGAACAACTTAAACACCATCGGGTGGCGATTCAGCGTGGTCATGCACTTTCGTCGCTATTGAAGCAATATCCAGATATTTTCGTCGTGGAAGTTGACAGCGTGACACAAGGTATCGATATGGTGCTGGCCGGGGCGGCAGATGCCACTTTTGATAGCCTGATCAGTGCGGATTATCTACAAGCAAGCCATTATGGCGCCAATATTTCTATTCAGTCCTTTAAGGGCTCATTGCAACCGGAACAATACGCCATCATACCGGCCTATCCTCAACTGGTGGACATATTAAATAAAAGCATTGATGCACTGCCACCAAATGAACTGCGGGTATTACGGTTGAAGTGGTTATCGATGGGGAATGTCGCTTCCTATGACGATAATAACATTTCGCCTTGGGTAAAGTTGTGGGGAGGGGCGTTATTTGTGATTGCGCTAAGTTCAATTTTTTGGGGCAGTTATCTTGCTCATCAGATCAAACGACGTAAAACCGCGGAAAGCAACTTACAGAATTTGTTGGCGTACTGGGAAACACTCTTTAATAACATGCCTACGCCCATGTTTGTCTGCGATCCCACCATGTGTATCACGGCGGCTAACCTCTATTTCCAGCATGAAATGGGTTCTGTTGGATCTGAGGTGATTGGCCGTAGTCTTTTTTCCCTATGCTTTTTAAAACCGGTCGATGAGCAAGAGATCAGTCTAATTTTTCTACGCTGTTTGGAAGGTGCTCCTGTCCATTTTTCTGATCGCAACATTGTTATTCAAGGACAGGATAAAGACGTTTATTTGTGGCTCGAAAGTTATAGCAATACTGAAGGCGTTGTTCAGGGAATCATTGGTGGCTGGTTTGATGTGACCGAACGTAAATTGTTGGCGCAAGAACTACGCCAGGAACGTGATAAGGCGGAACTCGCCAGCCTGGAGAAATCAGATTTTCTGGCCCACATGAGCCATGAGATCCGCACTCCGCTACAAGCCATTATCGGTATTCTTGATCTGGAGGTAAAAAAGCAAACTCAGCCATCCACGCCATTACATATCGCTTGGCAGGCTGCCATATCCTTGCAAGGAATCATCGGTGATGTGCTGGATTTCTCCAAGATAGAATCTGGGCGGATGGTGCTGAATCTCAAGCCGGAATCATTGCAGGTGATTCTGGAAAATTGTGTGGCAACTTTTAGCCATCGGGCAAAGGAAAAAGAGTTATTCTTCACCTATCAATTTGATTTGCCGTCTGAATATTATCATCTACTGGACGCAACACGCGTAACTCAAGTCATCAACAACCTGTTGGGCAATGCTATTAAATTTACCGAACAGGGTGGTGTACAGATCAGCGCCAACTATCAGCCTATTCCAGAGAGTCACCAAGATGAAATTACGCTGGTGGTTGCTGATACTGGTTGCGGCATTCCAGAAACCATGTATGAAGCGGTTTTGCTACCCTATGTACAGGTGACACAAAATAATGGTGGTAAAACTGGTACGGGGTTGGGATTACCTATCTCTGTACAGTTAGTTGAATTAATGGGCGGCAATCTGAAAATCACGGGTGCGCCCAATGGTGGCGCACAGGTTACCGTGATGTTACCGCTTACGCGCAGTGTTATTGAAAAGGAGGCGATAAGTGAAAAAACCGAAAATATTGAGACGGAACTTCATGAATCTTTGAATATCTTAGTGGTTGATGATTTACCTGCCAATTTACAGGTGTTGTCATTACAGTTAGCGTCATCGGGCCATCGTATTGCGCTCGCTGAAAGCGGTGAACAGGCCATGAATCTGGTGGAAGAGGGCTATTTCGATATCGTGCTGACAGATTGCCAGATGCCGGTGATGAACGGTTACGAACTGGCTCAGTTGCTGAGAAAACATGAGCGATTACGGCAATTACCGCCATTTATTATTCTGGGATGCACTGCGAACGCATTTTCTACCGAACAGGCTCGTTGTTTGGAAGCGGGAATGAATGGTGTATTAATTAAGCCATTGGTGCAAAGCAAATTGCTGGCAGAAATTACCCGTTATTACCGGCAAATCAATGACAAAACAACGTTAAAATTCGATGAGATTCAAGCGTTGTCTCAACAAGATATGGCTGTAGAACGCCAATTACTCAGCGCAATACAGCAAGGGATGTCGGAAGATATTGCAGAATTGCAACAACAGGAAAACCAGCAATGTCATGAAAAAGTTGTGCATCACGCCCATCGTATGAAAGGCGCTTTTGCGCTGATGCAATATCAGCAAGGAATACGTGTCTGCCTGCGGATTGAAAAAAGCGAACATTGTGATGTGAAAATAATAGCCGTCTTATTAACTCGTGCGGAATATTTTCAACAGCAGATTGAGCAGAAATTGGGGGAATTGCAGGGTTAGAAATCAGATGAAACGACACAAGAAAACCTTGGCTTGAAAAGATAAATGCAATTTTTGTCATCTTAAAAATTGGAAAATACACCATTTTGACGTACATTGCTCTCACATTACACCTAAGGAAGGTATTTTCTATGAATACAGCTACAGTTAGTAACTTTATCCTGACCAGTACATTAACACATGCTGAAAAAACCATTCATGAATACGAAGTTATGAGTTTGAATAACCGAGACTCAGAAGTTTTCTTCAATGCATTGGCCAAACCGGTTCGCTTCAATAAAAAGCTGGCAGATGCCTTCGAAGAACATAATCAACGCATGATCAATAAATGACCGATAATTATTTAAATCTATTATTAGGACAAAATCACTGAGGATTTTGTATGCGCACTTTATATTTTTTCTCTATTTTCTTATTTTTATCTTCTTGTTCAATAAATCTCCCACCTTATGAACGGGAAGCCCGACATTATGTTTATCGCTCTAATGATGATTTTGACCCTAATTTTGGAACACATGTAAATAATTCTATTAAGCTTATGACGCCATTCTTTGAACAATTTTATCGAGAAGGAGTTAAGGATAGAATGAATAACATCAGTTCACATGAATTTGAGCAAAAAATTAATTATTTTAAGAGTGATAATTTAATTCAAGAAATCGGCATGTCTGAAATATTCATTTCACCAAAAGTACACACAAAAGAAATCAACAATAGTCAGATTTCAAATAAGAAGAAAAAAGCATTAATTAACGGAATCATCAATTCTTACGAGGCGGGTTACTATGGCAAGTAAGAAAATTAACTCATGTAGGACTTCACAATCGAAGTCCTTTAGTTGCTATTTAAAGATATGGGTAAGCAAAATTTCTAGTATTGCGATAAACAACATACTGCATCTCAGAACACCCTATGCTATTCTTTCATGTGAAATCATAACGTCCCCAAAATGACACATTAAAACTATTATTAGCTATAATGGATAATTATTAGAACATTATCAACTGAGTTGATATGAATTGCGTTGCTAATTCACTTAATAGACATAGATTTATATACAGTTTATATTATATCTTTCCATCCGTATTTAGGCTAAAACAAGACTGTCATTTAAACCTTCGTTTAACTGACACATCAAAAGTGAGAAAAAAGGTTTATGGCGCAAAAAATTGATGTCCGGGGTATAAAAGTCTCTGTTTTTTCCGACAAACAAGATGACTATATATCGCTATCTGACATCGCTAAGTACAAAGATGGCGACCGCAGTGATTACATTCTGCAAAACTGGATGAGAAACCGCAGTACCATTGAGTTTATCGGTTTGTGGGAACAGCTACATAATCCCGATTTTAATTCCATCGAATTCGATGGATTTAAACATGAAGCGGGCGCAAACAGTTTCTCTCTCACGCCAAAACGCTGGATCACAACTACCAATGCAATAGGGATCATATCGAAAGCGGGCAGATATGGCGGAACCTATGCGCATCGGGATATTGCTTTTGAGTTTGCTTCCTGGATCAGCGCAGAGTTTAAGCTCTATCTATTAAAAGAATTCCAACGGCTCAAACAAGCAGAAAATGAACAGAAAAATCTAGAATGGAATGTTTCACGCACTCTGGCCAAAGTCAACTATCATATTCATACAGAGTCAATAAAAACAAACATTATTCCCGCCTTGGTGCTTAACCCAAAAGCAAGAAACTTTACTTACGCTAATGAGGCCGATATATTGAATCTGGCTTTGTTTGGCAAGACAGCCAGTGACTGGCGTAAAGAGAACCCGGAACTAAAAGGCAATATACGGGACTATGCCACATTGGAACAGCTTGTCGTGTTATCTAATTTAGAAAGCTTCAATGCTGAACTTATCGAGCAGGGCCTCTCTGCAAACGACAGGTTCCAAAAGCTAAATCGCGTTGCGGTCAGTCAAATGAAGATCCTGATAGAAAACAAATCCATTGAAAAACTTAAACAATTAAAATAGGTTGTTCAGATGCCTGTTTGAAATGGCGATGTGTTAATGGTATGGAAGGCTCGACAGGCTTGGCCGAAGCTTAAAACACCTAGTGAATACTATCCACAATCTTGTGGATCGAAAAATAGGATTTAAAGTAGACCGGGCAAAGTACAGAAATTGATACGACGACGGCCAGTGGCAAATTGGTCTTTGGGATTTTTGCCGCGCTGGCCGATGTTCTTTTAAATCTCAGGTTTTCCTATTCCATGAAAAGTAGAAATTGTAGCGGAATCAATACATCTAATCCAAAGGACATACCCGAATAATATGACCATCGGGATCTTCAACGAGGAAAGTACGACCAAAGATTTCAGTGTGGGGTTCCTTCACAATCTTGATATCGGGTTTCTTCTGCCATTCTTCAAATAAGCGATCTACATCTTCTCCAGATGGCAACATAATACCGATCTCAGAAAACCGAGGAGTAGAGGCATCTGGCGTTGTTCCGCCTGACCAAATAGCGAATAGCGCTTCACCGCCGGCGGCAAATGCCACATAACGAGGGCTCGAAAACACCGGTTCAGAATTAAAAAGTGTCTTGTAAAAGGCTGTCGAACGTTCAATATCAGATACGTAAACAAGTTGAAGGTTGGGCTTGGGGGATACTGTCATCATATAATTCTCATCTAAGTTAGATTCAATAAGAGAGTAAAAGTAAATCGTTATATAAATCAATAGGTAACATTTGTTACCGGATTACGCTTATCATTATAATATGATGTTAATTACCTGTATATACATACACGTGTAAAGTGATATGAAAATTCTGGACGATGAAGATGTGCCTAAGATCGGATCTTGTGGAGATAATTTGTATTAGATGGAATTGTTATCATGAAATATGAAAGTTACCTCTTGTGTTTTGGTATTTAAGGATTCGACATCCATATCAAAACCGGTGACTCTCAACCTTTTACCAAAAAAATCTTCCATTCGTACATTCAGGTAGCCTTGGGGTCATTGTTAACGTGGGTCAGACGGTATTCGGTTTTTTCACCCGTTTCTACCAGGACGACTTCTATCATCCAATCACCATCCTCTAACGGACGGAGCAATTTTCCTACTTCATATTTTGGCCCAAACACACCAAAGCTTTTTATCGTGCCAACCGGTACAAACGGTGTCGTTATCATGACCGTTCCTCATTATTAAAATTCATTGATAGTGTAGTATTTTGAGAATATTGTTTCAAGAACGACTTTCGAGAATGCTAACCCCTTGAAATTGTGTACTGTAAATTGGCAGTACAGTGCTTTCTCATAATTAAGTACTATTTTCGCTAATTTAGCCGTTCCCAATACGAAACCTGTTAGCCAATAATTAATTTAATCATAAATATAGCGATTAATAAGATTTTCGAGTAATTCTTGTTGTCCACTTCGATGTTTAGGTTCCTGAACCAATGTTTCTGCATAATGAGCCACTTCATCAAGTGTCATTTTTCCTTCAAGAATATTTCTACCTAGTTCACTATTCCAACCAGAATAACGTTGAGCGACATACTCATCTAATTTACCGTCTACTAATATTTTCACCGCACTCTTTAATGATAAAGCCATAGTATCGATGGCGCCGATATGCCCATAAAATAGATCATCAATATCAATACTTTGACGACGAACTTTCGCGTCGAAATTTAAACCACCCGTCGTAAAACCACCGGCTTTTAAGATTTCATACATTACCAGAGAATTCTCCTCGACACTATTTGGAAATTGATCGGTATCCCAACCCAGTTGAGCATCCCCACGATTGGCATCAATAGAACCAAATATTCCCAATGCAATTGCTGTGGCGACTTCATGTTGAAATGAGTGTCCAGCTAATGTGGCGTGGTTAGCTTCAATATTCACCTTAATTTCATTTTCTAAGCCAAACTGTTTTAGGAAACCATAAACGGTAGCCACATCATAATCATATTGGTGTTTAGTCGGCTCTTGAGGTTTAGGTTCAATTAATAATGTTCCCTGAAAACCAATTTTGTATTTGTAATCCACAACCATTTGCATAAAACGGCCGATTTGTTCTCTTTCTTGACGTAAATCTGTATTGAGCAAACTTTCATAACCTTCACGTCCGCCCCACAGTACATAATTTTCACCACCCAGTTTTTTAGTCATTTGCATAACTTGACAGACTTGTGCTGATGCATAAGCGAAAATATTGAGATCTGGATTAGTTGACGCACCGGCAGCATAACGAGGATGTGTAAAACAGTTTGCCGTTCCCCATAACAATTTAACGCCAGTCTCTGCTTGTTTATCTGCAAGAATATCGGACATGACGTCCAAATTATAAATATATTCTTTTAAACAACAACCTTCAGGGGCAACATCAATATCATGGAAACAATAAAAAGGAATATTGAGCTTGTAGAAAAATTCAAAAGCGACATCAGCTTTAAGCTTAGCCAGTTCTAAAGCGTCACCTCCTGTTTGCCAAAAACGCTCAAATGCCCCAGAACCAAACATATCCGTACCATTCCAACAGAAACTGTGCCAATAGCAGACGGCAAAACGCAGATGATCTTTCATCTTTTTGCCTAAAATAATCTCTTCTGGGTTGTAATGACGAAAAGCTAATGGATTATTACTTTGCCTACCTTCGTAACTAATTCTATTTATTCCCTCAAAATACGGCTGCATATCTGCCTCTATCTAATAGGTATATGTGTGTATAAAATTTTGTTCATCAATGTCGCTATTTTCAATTGCGTTATTTTATTTCTTCATTAAGATTATTGTTAATTGTGTGATTTATCTCATAATTTATCATTAATTTAACCCTGAAAATAGAAAAATAATTATGATTAAGATTGTATAAATCAATAAGGAAATAAATGATGAATAGACGATACCATATAACACTATTATTTAACGCCAATAAAGCTTATGATCGTCAAGTGATAGAAGGGATAGGTGAATATTTACAGGCATTTCAATGTAATTGGGATATCTTCATTGAAGAAGATTTCACCACGAAATTAAATAGTTTGAAAACTTTGCAGAGTGATGGAATTATTGCTGATTTTGATGATATAGAAATCCAGCGTACTTTCAGTCAGTTAGACATTCCTGTTATTGGTGTCGGCGGCTCTTATCACCAAGAAAATCACTATCCTGCGGCTCATTATATTGCGACAAATAACTTCGCTTTAATAGAAAGTGCATTTAATCATTTAAAAGATAAAGGTATTAAACGTTTTGCATTTTATGGTTTACCTCAGACAAGTGGTAAACGATGGGCAATAGAGCGTGAATACGCTTTCCGACAATTAGTCGAAAAAGAAAAATATCAAGGTGTGGTGTATCAAGGAATGGAGACGACACCAGAAAATTGGTTTTACGCACAAAATAGATTAAAAAATTGGATTCAAACTTTACCCCCAAATACAGGCGTTATCGCAGTAACGGATGCCAGAGCTAGACATATTTTAGCCGCATGTGAACATTTAAATATTCCTATTCCTGATAAACTCTGTGTTATAGGCATAGATAATGAAGAAATAGCCCGTTTTCTTTCACGTACTGAGCTCTCTTCCGTTGTGCAAGGTACACAACAAATGGGTTACCAAGCAGCAAAATTGCTTCATCAGCTTTTTAAAGGTTACATTCCTAAAAAATATCATCGCCAATTAATTCCACCTTTAAAGGTTATTGCAAGGCAATCGACAGATTTTCGGGCATTAAATGATCCCGCAGTTATTCAAGCAATGCATTATATTCGTCATAACGCGTGTAAAGGGATAAGAGTTGAACAAGTTATTGATGCTATTGGTATGTCTCGTTCTAATCTTGAAAACCGTTTTAAAAGTGAATTTGGTCAAACAATTCATACTATCATTCATAATGAGAAATTAGGTAAAGTAAAAAATCTTTTAATCCACACCTCTATTTCAATCAGTGAAATTGTTACCGTTTGCGGCTACTCTTCTTTACATTATTTTTACTCCATGTTCAAACGAAATTATAATATGACACCTAAAGAGTATCGAGATAAATATAAAATTACCAAAAAGAATTAAATAAGCCATCCTCAAAAAATAGGATAGCTTTTAATTTAATTAGATATCTTCGCCGTTCATTGCTATGACTTTTTTATACCAATAAAAACTCTTTTTCTTATAACGTACAAAATCCCCATTTCCATTATCATCAACATTGACATAAATAAATCCATATCGTTTACGATATTCACCGGTCGAAAAAGAGACACAATCGATACATCCCCATGCAGTATAACCGAGGATATCAACACCATCGAATAAAATAGATTTTTTAATTTCAGATAGGTGTGATGCTAAATATTCAATACGATAATCATCATTGATAACACTATCTTGAGGTAATTTATCAACGGAACCCAACCCATTTTCAACGATAAAAATAGGTTTCTGATAACGTTCATATAATTCAGATAAACTGTATCGAATACCTATAGGATCAATTTGCCACTCCCATTCAGAGGATTTTAAATAGGGATTGAGTTTTCCTTTTTCAAAGAAGGATAGGGATTGGCTATTTTTTTCTAACATCTCTGTAGATGAAGCGACGATATTACTCATATAATAGCTTATCGCTAAATAATCAGCGCAACCTCCCCGTAACCAATTTAAATCGCCATCTTCAATATGAAGTTCTATCTTTTTTCTTTCCCATTCTTTAATAAGATAAGATGGATAATATCCACGAAGTTGAACATCACTAAAAAGATATTTCTGACGCATAGCTTGTTGTGCATATAAAACATCTTCTGGCTTACAGCTCGCTGGATATAATGGCGACATATGGATCATGCAGCCAATTTTAAAATTAGGATTTATTTCATGGCCTAATTTGACAACTTTTGCACTAGCAACAAATTGATGATGAATAGTCTGATACATAACCTGTTCTGGATTGTCGTAATCCTGATAAATCACACCTGAATTACAATAACCAAATAGTGGATATTGCCAATTTATTTGGTTATTAATTTCATTAAATGTAATCCAATATTTGACTTTATTTTTATATCTTTCCATAACCACCAGGCTAAAATTCATGAAAAAGTCTATTAATTTTCGGTTATACCAACCACCATATTCCTTAACCAAATAATAAGGCATTTCAAAGTGAGATAAGGTAATAATGAGTTCAATATTATATTTCAATAATTCATCAATAAGGCCATCGTAAAACTTTAAGCCGGCTTCGTTAGGTTGTAATTCATCACCATGAGGAAAAATTCTTGACCAAGCAATTGATGTCCTAAAACATTTGAATCCCATTTCTGCAAATAGTGCAATATCATCTTTATAATGGGAATAAAATTTCACACCTTGATGATTAGGATAGATTTTATTTTCCTCAATACCATTAGTTATGACACGATCAACACCGTGCTCTCCTTTTGTCATAACATCAGCAATGCTCATTCCTTTACCATCCTGATTCCAATGACCTTCAACTTGGTTAGCGGCAACCGCGCCGCCCCATAAAAAACCGGTAGGGAATTTATTCTTCATAGGTAACTCCTGATTATTATCTTCATCAAAAATCTATTTTCTTAATTAAAGATAATAGAATTAATTGAGTTATTCTCCAAATAAACAGACCAAATATCATTATTATAACTAATATTTATTTTTTTCTTTTCTTTATAAGAGTTATTTATATTCACCACTAGGGAACCCGATTTGTTCTCGAAAGCAACGGCATTTCCTGACATATTACCTTCTAACTCAACATGTTGCGCATCAGGTAAAATTAAACCCGAAAAATGGCGCATGACATAATACTCTGGATTATATATCACTTTATTTATTCCTTTTGGAATACTTATCATACTATTCTGTTTCCAACCCCAACTACTTTCTTCCCCTGAATGTAGCACCATATTCCAGTAAAAATAACCATTAGCACCATTAGTTAAATAATGTCTGAAAAGTGTAAATACATAATGAGCATATTCCCAACTATTATGACCATCACCACATTCATTTTCAGTTTGATAATATCTTAATTCCGGGTAGCTTTGTACCGTTCTTTGGATAGCATTTTTTCCTTGCCATTGATAACCAACGCCTTTTATATATTTATAGGCGTCTATGTCACGCAATACACAATTTGCATAATCATCATAATCCTGTCCAATTTCTTTAGAGAACTCAGGGGCATTAATAGTACCTAGCCAAATCTCAGTTTTTACATTATTTTGTTCGAATTTCGGTCCGAGATGGTTTTTTATAAAATCTCTTAATTGCTCACCGTTCCATACACAAGAAGGGAACTTTTGATCCGCAGCAACCTCATTCTGAATATGAATTTGATCAATTGAAATGCCTTCTTTCTGATACTCTTCAACAAATTTTACAAAATATAAAGCATATGCATCCTGACTTTGAGCATCACTCTTTAATCTACCAAAATTATAAACTTGATGGGTTTTAAGCCATACCGGAGGGCTCCACGGTGAAGCAGATATTTTTAAATTTGGTTGCCTTTCTAAAGCCTCTTTTATATAGGGAATGAGTAAACGTTTATCTCTTTTAATGGAGAAATTAGCCATACTATAATCATCTTCAATATCGTTTAAACTATACCAAGAAACTGCATAATCACTGGCACCAATAGGCATCCTGGCTAATGTTAATTTACACTCTCCATCCGGTGAAAATAATTTATCTAGCACTACTTTTCTATTTTCTTTATCCAAACTTAATAAAGCTTTCATCCCAAGCTCATTGAAACAACCACCAAAGCCATCTAGTTTTCGACCTCGTTTATTAGTAATAACTAAATTGGCTTTTTCATCTGTTTTTATGATCGATAATCCTTCTTTCCATTGTTCTTTATCATTTGTATAGATAAGTCTAATCATGATTTATTATTTCCCATAAAAGTATCAATTCATTACAATAAATTAAACACAATTATTTTAACATTAGTATTATGTTATTTCACAAAGGGTTTAATTTAATTGTTTTATTTGAGTTTCATCACATATACTCTACCGAAATTATTTTTTTATTATAAACCACCGTGTTAATAATATATACCCTATGGATTTCAAGATGCATCGCGACGGCAAGGGGGGTATAGATGCTTAAATTAAAGGGTGGGATATAAACTACTTTTGAGAAAATAAGCGTAACGTTATGATAGTCTTGATATATTTTCCCTGATATATTGCTAAACCACCTTCAACATCATAAAAAGGAAATTTTATGTCTCTCGTACCATTTAAGCAGGTTGATGTATTCACTCACCGGCCTTTTAAAGGAAATCCCGTTGCCGTTGTCATGGATGCCAAGGGACTCACACCAATACAGATGCAGGCCATTGCTAACTGGACCAATCTTTCCGAGACTACTTTTGTTCTTCCCGTAGAAAACCCTCTAGCAGATTACCATGTACGGATTTTCACTCCCGGCAGTGAACTTCCTTTTGCCGGTCATCCTACGATCGGTACCGCACATGCTCTGCTTGAAGCCGGTTTAATTCAGGCGAGAGAAGGGCGTATTGTGCAGGAATGTGGGGCGGGGCTGATTACATTGAACATTACTGAAATGGAAAGTGGTCATAAATCAATCACCTTCGAACTGCCGGAACCCGCCATCACATTGCTTAGTGCCGAACAGATAGATCGCCTCGAAAGTATTCTGGGTTGCCCGTTAGATCGCGCGTTAACACCGGCACTTATTGATGTCGGAGCTCGCTGGATTGTCGCTCATACTACGGGAGCAGAAGCCGTGCTAGCAGCAGAACCTGATTATGCCAAATTGTGCGAGCATGACACGCAAATGAACATCACCGGGGTTTGTCTGTATGGTGCCTACCGTGAGGGGACAGAAGCTGATATTGAAGTACGATCTTTCGCCCCATCATGCGGTGTCAATGAAGACCCTGTTTGCGGTAGTGGAAATGGTAGTGTTGCCGCATTTATGCGCCACCACAAGGTAGCAATGATTGACGATAAAATCGTTCATTCATCACAAGGCAAAAAACTTGGCCGTCAGGGAAGCATATGGCTCAGCCATTCTGACGGTAAGATTTTTGTCGGCGGTGGTGCTGTGACTTGTATCAATGGCACCATTACGATATAAATTCCGAAAGAGCACTTGCAACGTCGGAAAACATCTGTTTTCCGACAGGGTACGGGGAATGAATCATTAGTAGATCCCTAATTCTTGAGCCTGATTAGCTAGTTCCCTCATAGCCTCCATACTTTCAGCGTTACGCTGCTTTTTATATTCCATCAGATCAGCAAAACGAATATGCCGGTGTCGACCTGTTTTATGGAAAGGAAGACAACCATCTTCCAGAAGTTTAACCATATGAGGTCGCGATACATTCAATATGTTTGCAGCTTCTTGAGTTGTTTCAAGTTTTGTTGAAAGGAACGCAGCAAATTCACGCAACCCCTTTTCGGCTATTTTACTTTCGTGTTTAGCTGGAAGATTTACATCAGAGAAAGTAGAAGTAATCATGTTTAGCACCTGTTAGTCATTTCACTTTAAAAAACTAAACGAAAAACACAACAAACGAAATAAACGCAACGTGACTGTTTTAAGCAGCCTATTCCTCAGAATATTTTAGGAGCATAAATGGAATTAAATCGAATCGGTGATATTGCAGCCTTCGTTGCTGCGGTACGGGCCGGAAGTTATACGCAAGCTGCGGGTTCTATGGGACTTACCCGCTCCGCTATTGGTAAGAGCATTGTGCGCCTGGAGACCCGCTTAGGCGTAAGATTGCTAAACCGAACAACGCGGCGGCTTAGCCTGACAGATGAAGGACGCATTATGTTCGAACGCTGTCGTCAAATTCTTGAAGACCTCGAAGAGGTAGATAACACGATGGCGATGCGCAGGGTAAACCCGACCGGGACGCTGAAATTAACCGCACCGATCTCCTTAGGGAAGCGCCATATTCTTTCCTTGCTAGAAACTTTCCTGAAACGCTGGCCTGAACTACAGGCGGATATTGCCTTTACTGATCGTTATATTGACTTGATCGAGGAAGGATTCGATATTGCCATCCGCATTGGTGAACCGAAAGATGATTCTCGTATCCTTACACGTACCATCGCTACTCAGCGGATGATTACCTGTGCGTCACCGGATTATTTGGCCCGGCGAGGTGTACCTGAAACGCCACAAGCGCTGCATGAGCATGACACCATTTTCTTCCAGAGTGCGGATAGACGCCGCACCTGGCGTTTTGGGACTGCGGAAGAAACCTACGTTTTCGACGGGCCGGGACGTCTAAACATAGATAGCGCGGAAACCATGCTCGAATCAGCGCTGGCAGGGTTCGGTATCATTCATCTACCTAGCTATGTTGTTGGTCGGGATCTTAGTAACGGTAAGCTTATCCCCGTATTGGAAAATTATCATGTTGAACCTGAACCTATCCGAATCATTTATCCAAGTAAAAAGCATCTTTCCCCTCGCATTCGAGGATTTATTGACCTATTGGTAGAGAGCTGGGAAGACGGAGTGCCTTGGGAGTAGCAGGTGAAAGCGCTTTAATGGCAGTGATTATCACCGCCATTAAAGCGCACTGTATGATTACGCGCTTAACTGCTCTAAGGTAGGATAATCGATGTACCCTTCCGGGCCATTAGCATAGAAGAATTCTGGACGCGGCTCATTCAGGGGCGCATCAATTCTCAGGCGCTCAACTAAGTCAGGATTAGCGATAAAGTTTCGTCCGAATGCCACAGCATCAATTAATCCTTTTTCAATCAGTCTCTCCGCTTTCTCGGCAGTATAGGCACCTGCCGCAACAATAACACCGGGGTAAGCCTCGCGAATAGTTTGACGAAATGCTTCGCTGAAAGGTTTTCCTCCAGCCCAGTCAGGCTCAGAAATATGTAGATAAGCCAGATTGCGTCTTGCCAACTCGCGAATCAGGTAAAGTGCTGCTTTTTCCTCATCTTCATAATGACTTAGACCAGTATATGGCCCTAATGGATAGATACGGATGCCAATCCGATCAGAACTCCAACTTTCAATAGCAGCATCCACCACTTCCAAGGCAAAGCGTGCACGATTTTCAATACTGCCACCATATTCATCATCACGCTGATTAGCAGAAGGAGATAAGAACTGATGAATAAGGTAACCATGTGCAGCATGGATTTCCATCATGTCAAAGTTAGCTTCTTGTGCATTGATGGCTGCCTGACGGAAGTCATTGACAATCTGATGAATTTCATCTCTCTCCAAGGCACGCGGCTTAGAGGTGTTAATTCGAATCACATTGCCTTTAGCGTCTCGCACCGAAGTCCGCGCGTTAGCCGATATCGCAGAAGGTGCCACAGGGGCTAGTTGCTCCGGCTGGAGAGAAGAGTGAGACATTCGCCCCGTATGCCATAGTTGCACGTTGCTAAGACCGCCAGCCTGATGAATTCCTTCATTAATTTTTTTCCAGGCACTTATCTGTTCAGGAGTATGCAGCCCCGGTGCGCCTGAATAACCTTTTGCCTGAAATGAAACCTGCGTCGCCTCAGTGATGATCAACCCAGCACTGGCACGTTGACGATAATATTCAGCCATCATTGGCGTGGGAATATCGCCGGGTTCAGTATTTCGTAAGCGAGTGAGCGGCGCCATAAAAATACGATTGGGCGTAGTAATAGCACCTATTTTTAATGGATTAAACAGATGGGGAAACTTCATAAATCCTCCTTTATATGAGACTGAGAAATATCCAGACAAGAAAACGTAATTGCATTATTTTTTGGTGAGAAGAAGGGTAATTGGTAGGAAAGTTAGGTTCAATAGTTTTAATTTGATGCACAAATCCAGGTTATTCATAATGTATTGTTTTAATTGACTTTAATTTCAATTAGGGAGAGTGCGTACCTTAATATGGGAGCGATATTCCCCAAGTTACTAATAATCAAACCTCAGCATTGACTCAATGGCATTAAGTAACATCGGAAGAATTTAATATGAAATTCATCTGATTTCACTGAATAATGAAGGGAAGGGGAATTAAGAGTAGATATATTGAAATAAAGTCAAAGGCTGGCTATAAAATAAAATTACGCGCTTCTGGTTTTCGCTTGGTTTATGAGGTCATGGATAATGTGTTGATTATCGCCGTGGTAGCAGTTGGTAAGCGCGAACGGAGTGAAGCGTATGAACTGGCAAGTAATAGACTAAGATAGGTAAGGAAATGCCAGATACACTGTCGTTAGTTATGATGCAAAATTCAAATGAAGGAGATAAAGATTGTTGAATCTAGTATTAAATTCACAGTTGGCTGCACTCGCTCACCCCGGTCACATCGTTATCTATGCTCCCGGGGATTCACTCCCTTGCCGTCGCGATGCATCTTGAAATCCATAGGGTATATATGTAATTTAGTTATTTATCGTTGGCGAAAATAGGAGTGTTGAACTAAACTCAAATTTTACTTTTGTGAGAGGAAGTTAGCTATGTCTGAAACTCGTTTTTCTGAATCGTTAAACCTGCAATCTCACTGGATGCCATTCAGTGCCAACCGAAATTTCCAACGCGATCCACGCCTTATCGTTGCTGCCGAAGGGCAATGGCTAAAGGACGATAAAGGGCGCCAAATTTATGACAGTCTCTCCGGTCTTTGGACCTGTGGAGCGGGCCATACCCGGACAGAAATTCAGCAAGCTGTCGCTACCCAATTGAGCACCCTCGATTACTCACCAGGCTTTCAGTTCGGTCATCCCTTATCGTTTCAACTGGCAGAAAAAATTGCCAATTTAACACCCGGTGATCTCAACCACGTCTTTTTCACCAGCTCAGGTTCTGAATCTGTAGATACCGTGGTCAAAATGGCACGAGCTTACTGGCGAGTAAAAGGCCAACCCGAGAAAACTAAACTGATTGGCCGTGCACGTGGTTATCACGGTGTCAATATTGCGGGTACCAGTTTGGGGGGGATTGGTAACAACCGCAAAATGTTCGGACAGTTAATGGATGTAGATCACTTACCCCATACATTGCAGAGCGGTATGGCGTTTACACCGGGTATGGCGGAAACCGGCGGCGTGGAATTGGCCAACGAGATGCTCAAGTTGATCGAACTGCATGATGCCTCCAATATTGCGGCAGTTATTGTCGAGCCTGTGTCCAGTTCCGCCGGTGCGATTATTCCGCCCAAAGGGTATCTACAGCGTCTGCGTGAAATTTGTGATCAACATAATATTTTGTTGATTTTTGATGAAGTTATTACTGGTTTTGGTCGCATGGGACGCTGGACTGGCGCTGAATATTTTGGTGTGACGCCAGATCTGCTTAACTTTGCCAAACAAATTACCAATGGCGCCATTCCTCTGGGAGGCGTAGTGGCAAGCAGTGAAATTTATGAGGCCTTTATGTCCCAGCCTCTACCGGAACACTCCGTGGAGTTTAGTCATGGTTATACCTATTCAGCACATCCCGTAGCCTGTGCTGCCGGGTTAGTAACTTTAGATCTGTTGGATAAAGAACATCTTATCCAACGCTCTGCTGAACTTGCTCCTCATTTCGAAATGGCACTTCACTCTCTCACAAACTGCCCAAATGTGACCGACATCCGCAACTGTGGCTTAGTGGGAGCAATTGAATTGGCTGCCCGTGACGGTGATGCCGCTATACGTCCTTTTGATGCCAGCATGGCGCTTTGGAAAGCAGGTTTTTACGTACGCTTTAGCTGTGATACGCTGCAATTCGGGCCTATGTTCAATGCTGAACGAGCCGATTTGGATCGGCTTTTTGACGCCGTTGGGGAAGTATTGCATCACATTGGCTGAGGTGAGGGACGAATAGAAGGGTGACAATGTGCCGTTATAGAAATTTATAACTGACGTAAAATTTAACGCTCACTTGATAGGTGAGCGTTTAGAGATAATGCGAGAAATAATAATGATTCCGAACAACGAATTGGCATGTTGTGGGTGCCGCACTACGTCTGCGCTCTGGCGAAATTGTAACACTTGAGGCAAATGTTGGCCGTATTGCAGTTTGTGCAGAAGCCCATGTGGTATGTGCCGAGAACTGATTTCTGACTATACTTCCTGCTAAATATCAGCGGAATATCACAATAAATTGTAAACTTAAATAATATAATTACGTAATAGTGCAAAAGGGTATATCGACTGGTCAAAAACCAATCCCTTTCGTATTGGATCTTCATGTTCTGAATCTTAAGCCTTCGAGTTAATTTGGTATAACAAGGAGTAGTTATGAAAATATTAAATATTATAATTTTATCTCTATCGTCAGTGATAGCTTCTAATTCTTTAGCCGATGAGATTAGAGCAAGGGATTTAGGCATTCCTTTCTCTGGAGTAACTGGGAAATATAATGCGATTACAGATGTTAGTGGTGTAGAAGTTGGCTATTCAACCATAATAGAAGGCGATGGAAAGCTAGAGGTTGGAAAAGGCCCAATAAGAACAGGCGTGACAGCTATATTGCCAAGAGGAAAGAAATTTAGCCCGGTATTTTCCAGTACATTCTCTTTAAATGGAAATGGAGATATGACAGGCAATCAATGGGTCAAAGAAAGTGGTTTTCTGGAAACGCCAATATTAATAACCAACACTCATAGTGTTGGTGTTGTTAGAGACTCAACAATTAGCTGGATGTTTGATAATAATCTAACATCACCACTAAAAGATGATTTATTTTGGTTATTACCTGTGGTAGCAGAAACGTGGGATGGAATATTAAATGATATAAACGGTATGCATGTAAAAAAAGAACATGTATATCATGCGTTAAATAGTGCTAAATCAGGGCCGATAGAAGAGGGTAATGTTGGCGGCGGAACTGGAATGAACCTTTTTAAGTTTAAGGGAGGCACAGGTACTTCATCAAGAATTCTGGATAAGAAAGATGGCGGATATACTGTTGGCGTTCTCGTTCAAGGCAACTTTGGCGATAGAGATGACTTGATTATTTCTGGAATTCCGGTTGGTAAAGAAATAAAGGATCTCAACCCGATATATCATGGAGACAAGAAAAAAATAAAGGATGCCGGCTCTATAATAGCAGTGGTAGCCACAGATGCACCATTAGCTCCTCACCAATTAGAAAAAATAGCTAAAAGAGTATCTCTTGGGCTTGCAAAAGTAGGTGGGGTAGCCAGGAATACGAGCGGTGAGATATTTATTGCATTTTCAACCGCAAATAATGATGTTTTCTCTAGAAAGGATATAAGAACAATAAAAATGCTGTCAAATGACAAACTAGATCCTTTGTATGAGGCCACAATAAATGCAACAGAAGAAGCAATAATTAATGCTATGATCACCGCAAAAAAAATGGTTGGGAGAAATGGCAATACTTCGTTTTCTATTCCTAAAGATAGAGTTAAAGAGATATTGAAAAAATATAATGTCTTAGTATCACCTGAAATGTAATTTTTTAAACCTCGACTGACCATTTTATGTATATTTAACATGTGTTGGTTGAGGTTAACATGAACAAGGAAGGGTACACAAACTCCAACAAAGTCATCGGTGCCTTCATCGAGAAATGAATATTATGTTTAAAGTCAATCAACACTTTTAATACATAGCCAATAAAGGAAAAATAGGAAATATAATTATTCATGATAAAAGAAAAAACCCCGCTATTTTAAACGGGGCTTGTCAATGTGTTGGAAACATCTAACAAGATCTGTAAGATATTATCTTTTACCTAGGACGCTCATAGTAACCAGCCCATTTATCGCCGTCACACGCTGTAACGTGTCCTTTAAAATACCATGTACTTCCACTATATTTAAATACATTTGCAAAATTATTATAAGGATTAACAACCCACATGGAATTACCCACAATAAGCCTATCAGTAATATACCGATCTCCACACTTGTATGTCGCTCCAGCTGCCGATGCAGTCCCAACTCCTCCAATTAATGCTGTTGCTAATGCCCCAACTGTTAATAATTTCTTGAACATAAAACTCTCCTTAAATAGTTTCAGAATTTACATATTTAAACGTATTAATTACCAAAATCATATGTGATAATGCATGCAAAATATAAATCACCACATCGATGATGTTACAATTTTAAAATTCAAAAACTGCTTATATTTTTCATCCTAGATTGGATTAGGTTGGAAACCTAACTTCCATTTATCATAATAGTACCAGAAATCAAAAAAGCAAATCTAATCTATAAGGATAATTTATTTTCCTATAGTTTTATATGAAACTATCTTTAATGCCAGTATATTTAATTTGTTTTGTATACAATTAGTTTCACGAAAAACTTTTTTATACTTAATTGTTTTCTTATTATTTAGGAAAAATCTTCTATTGGAATATTTTAGAACAACCCATAATCCTACAGAATTAGGGCATGTTATAATGAGTTTAATTTATGAGTAGTAGAGAAAGGTGATACTTCAGGATATTCAGAAAATAATAATCAAATTGCTTAAATACCAAAACATAGTTAAAGTGAATCCGAATTGTCCACCAATTCTCGCAAATATTGAGCCAACTGACTGACAGTTTTCTCACCGGTAGCAGCTTCTACAGTTAAGTTTTCCAGAGTATTGTTGTTATCACGAATGCGAATACCATTACGCCAAAGAAAGCTCATGGTCACGAGAAATGCGGTCCGCTTATTACCGTCATTAAAGATATGACCACGAGCAATCGCTACCCAGTAAGTTGCGGCGAGTTCAAAAAGGTCAGTAACGCCTTCATAGTGAACTCGGTTTTGCACACGATAAATCAATGCCTGCGCTCTACCAGGATCTGCTATCCCGGCAATGCCGGGAAAACGTCGCAGTATGCGATCATGGAAGGCAATAACTTCTTGAGCACTTACCCAAATCATCGGTCAGTCAACGCCGCTATTGTGTGACCATGACGTTGCATCATGGCATCAAACTCGGCATCCAGCTTTGCATTCTGATACACCTCGAATTCCGCTTTACTGATCACTACGGCAGCGCTGCCATCCCGACGGGTGATTTCAACGGGCTCACCATTGACTGCGATATCCAGCACCACAGAAATATTGGCTCTGGCCTGAGTTGAAGTATAGGTTTGCATGGTTATCTCCTTAGGTAGAAGTAGGTGTACACATGCAATGTACATATAAAACGTACATCATTCAACTCACCGTAACACTGGAAAAGGGAGGGATGTCAAAAATCACCTAGTCTATGCGAAGTTGTTTATTGTCTGAGGTTATTTAACATAATATACATTATGCGCACCATGATAGCCAAATAAGAAATAAGTGATGAAAGCGCTTAACAACTAGATAAGATGAAAACGCCTGCGTCGCCGTGATGCAGCAAACTAATATTGAAGACTTTTAAACTTAGAGTAACAATCATCACCATGGACTTATTCTGGAAAATCGAATATATCAACGTCCATCGACTGGTGAATGACGCGTGAAATGAAGATATCGTCATCCTGCAACATGTAATAGATGGAATGCTTCTTGAACTCGAAGCAGCGCATTCCTGCGCATATCCAATCACATTCCCTGCCAATCCAGGGAGATGTGGCTAATAGCTCGAAAGTTCTTTTCAGTTCATCGTGATAACGCCTCGCCTGATTTTGACCAAACTGCTGTATCGTATAACGGGCAATATGAAATATGTCTTCATCAGCCAACTCAGAGAACTTATACATTTAAGTCCTTCGCGGCCATTACAAAAATATCATCCATGCTGTTTTTGCTGACAGAGGAATTCAGACCAGCCAGCACCATTTCACGAACATTCTGAATACGTTGCTCGCGAGCCTCCATCAGGCGCAAAGCATCGCGGACAACTTCGGATGTGTTGCCATAACGACCAGATTGGATCATATCACCAACGAACCCGTTGAAGTGCTCACCAAGGGTAACACTAGTTACTCGTGCCATAAAATTCGTCTCTTCATGTATTACTGAGTAATACAATTATAGCAAGGCATAATAATGATCGCCAACGGACTATGTTTGTACACTGCCCGCTAACCATGCGTGAATACATCGAAAAAAATGGAAAACCTGCCTCCGTTCCTACAGCGACAAACACGCCGGACCGGCACGACGCAGTTTGGACGGGTTTAACACCGAGTTTATCTGTACTAACAGCTCTCAGGTTGTTAAAGGTCGTCTCCGAGTATACCTTATCGTACCTGAGTGATTTTTACTCAACAGGTTTAGAAAGAGGGATCCCTTTTTGTCCCGCGTAGAAGACCACGAGAGTAGCACCCTCTTTACCTGTGTAACCGCGATGAATGCTGTCAACCATCTCCGGTACCACCTCTCCCGCCTTTATAAGGCGTTTTTCGCCACTGGATTTTTTCTCTTCCGTTAACACCCCGTCCAGCACGTAAGCTGCATTGGGTATCGGGTGCTCATGCCAGGCAAGGCTGGTATTTGGCGCAATAGTAATTTTGAGAACTGAAAGCTGAGGAGTGCTTTTAGGGTATCCCTGATAAGGCACGCCATCCCAAGATTTTTCAGTCTCAAGCAATTTTTCAACTTTAATACCAGCAGTATTGCTGCTATGTGCTTGAGTGAAAAACGGAGCAATGAGGAAAGCAAAAGATGTAAAGGCTGATAAAGTTCGAATAGATAGCCGCATATGGGATCCTTGTGCATAGTGCATACAGACGATTTACTTGACCAGTACAAAGGATACGAGTATATATTTTTTCATAATTTTTTTTTATGTATTTGTATTTTCAGCCTCATATTCATTTATCTAGATGGATACCCTAGCTTTATTAAGAAGTTGATTTTTGTTATATATCTTTGTTTTATATCATAATTTATTAAACCAGAAAATATGAATGGAGGAAAAATGAGCAACGTTATCAGAGAAATAAGTGACGCTAATATTGCATATGCAGCAACTTTTGGTGATAAAAAAACCCTTGGTTTACCTGCTGTCAGACGATTTGCCATATTGACGTGTATGGATGCTAGGTTAGATCCAGCAAAATTTGCAGGTTTATCTGAAGGTGACGCTCATATTATTCGTAATGCAGGCGGAAGGGCCAGCGATGATGCTATTCGCTCACTTATCATTTCCTATAAACTTTTTGGAACAAAAGAGTGGTTTGTAATTCACCATACTAATTGTGGGATGGAGCTTTTTACAGACAATATCATGGGCGATCTACTAGAAAGCAGCCTGGAAAGCGCGATAATGACGGAAGAGGGATTTAAAGATGTCGGCAACGGTACAGGATCATCTGAGGGAAAATATATCAAATGGCTTACCATTAACAATCAAGTTGATAGCGTAGTTGAAGATATTCATCGTATTCGTACCCACCCTCTTGTCCCCGCAAATATCTCCATATATGGGTACATATATGATGTGAGGTCAGGAAAATTAATTGAGGTCCCTGAAGCAACAAGCATTGCAGAAAGTGATTGATTTTTCAGAAAATGAGGACGTTCTGGCTAGAATGAATCTATGCTCATCTCCGTTTTTGTAACTATTGATCTGAATTTATGATGAGCTTATTTAAATCTATCGGCATCAATGTGGACAAGGATGTCCATGCCTCAATGAGTTTCCATCAGCACTAATCCTCATCCTCCGTGGGTAAAATAGCATTGGGTAAAGCACTAAAAGTTCCCCAATAGAAGGCGATTAGAGAGATCACTGCTACTGCAACAATATCCCAAGGCGCAGGAATAATGCCTTTACCGCCAAACGTTCCTAAATAGGATAGAATGATCATGGCACTGTAAAAACTAATCAACCACAGGGCCGAGGTTATTTGTTGGCGCAAACTCACTTTGCCTATAGGAACTTTATTTTTGAATAACAAGTAGATAAAGAACAAGACAATTTGTAATCCGAGCAACCAGGAAACGGTTTTCCAACCAGACCAGTAAACAATAAAAGCGGAAATAATAAAAGAAAGCGGGCCAACGAGCGCAAACCATTTAACATAAAAAGGACGTTTTATCTCCCTGGCATTACGGCGTAAGGCAGAAGCGGTTACTGGCGCTAATGCGTAGCTCAAAATTAACGCGGCAGAAACAACACTGATGAGTTTTTCCCATGAAGGAAAAGGCAATGTCCAGAAAACAGAAAGAATAAACGTCAACCAAAGTGCAGGACGTGGTATCCCCGATTTTTCATCAACATGGGTAAACACATTAAATAACGTCCCACTTTTTGCCCAACCATAAACTACACGGGGAGTGGCATTCATATAAATATTCCCGGTACCGCTTGGAGAGATCACCGCATCACATACCACCAAAAAAGCGAGCCACCCCACACCGAGGATTAAGGCTATGTCACGAAACGGCAATGAAAAATATTGCCCAATGTTATTCCAGCCACCGAAGAGTAAATCAGAGGGTATCCCGCCAAGGAAAGCTAACTGTAATAAAACATAAATAACCGTAGACAGTGAAATAGAGAGAATAAGAGCAATAGGAATTGTCTTTTGGGGTTTTTCCACTTCACCAGCGACAGAAATAATGGGCGTTAGACCAAGATAAGCAAAGATAATGCCCCCCGTTGAAACCGCCGCTTCAACACCCGATACCCCAAAAGGAGAAAATCCGTGAACTTGCAGATTACTCGGATTGAAATAATTAAACAGGACAATAATGACGAGCAGCGGAACGATAAACTTGAAAATACTAATAATATTGTTGGATTTCGCAAAGGTTTTCACGCTGTTGTAATTAAGATAAAAGAAAAATGCTAATAAAATAAATTGAACCAGCCAGCCTGTCAGTGTCGGATCACCAGAACCAGGTTGACTCAGAAATGGAAACCACGCCGCCGCATATTGTCGAGCGGCGACGACTTCGATGGCTATTAAGCTGGAA
This sequence comes from Photorhabdus sp. S10-54, assembly GCF_963878145.1. Taxonomy (NCBI): domain Bacteria; kingdom Pseudomonadati; phylum Pseudomonadota; class Gammaproteobacteria; order Enterobacterales; family Morganellaceae; genus Photorhabdus; species Photorhabdus sp. S10-54. Next base: position 52,430 of record NZ_CAWNXG010000002.1, read on the forward strand.
AACGCAATTAAGGTGATGGAACCCATTAAATACCCCATGAGTTCACCGTGAGAAAACACCGGATAACGGATAATGCCACCTGATTTCGGCAGTGCTGCCCCCAGTTCGCAATAAACAATACCAAGTAAGAGCACGGCGATACCGCCAATTACCCAAGAAAAAATCCCTGCCGGTCCCGCAATAACAGACACATGACTGGCCGCAAATAACCAGCCAGAGCCAAAAATAGCCCCTAATCCAATGAAGGTTAAATCCGTGAGTGTTAACTGTTTCTTAAATTTACCCTGCCCTGAACCGGATTTTGGCCGTGAAGAGGCTTCGTATAGCGCCATAATTATTCGCCCTTTTCTGTTTCTTATTTGATATACGTCAACGTGGAGTAACTGCGCGTTTTACAATACTTTCCTACTCATCACCCCATTGATTAATCGAGAAATATTTAACGGATTATGGTCTTGAAGTGCGAGTGGAAGTAAGGATTTGGGATAGTTTTGGAAACAGACCGGGCGCAGAAAACGCCAGATTGCCAGTGTGCCAACTGAAGTCCCTCTTGCATCTGAAGTCGCCGGGTAAGGCCCGCCATGAACCACGGCATCACAGACTTCAACGCCTGTTGGGTAACCATTGACAACCACCCTGCCCGCAATGTTTTGTAATCGTTGACTGAGCTCGTGTGCATTCGCTAATTCATCGTGCTCACCAATCAAGGTAGCGGTAAGCTGCCCCTGCAAACAGTCAATTGCGTGTAAAAGCTGATATTGGCTTTCGACTTCGACCACAATAGCAACAGGACCAAAAACCTCCTCTTGTAACAGGGCATTTTTATTCAACAACAAAGCAATATCTGCGTGATACAACATCGCACTTGCCTGATTTTCATGATGTTCGCCAATGGCTAACTGGGTCATTAAAGGTTCATCATCCAATTGATGAATACCTTTTTGGTAGTTGAGTAATGTGCCTTGGTTCAGCATGGACTGTGCCGGTCGAAACGTGATCTCCTGCGTCAAGTGAGTAATAAATTGATCAAATTCTGGTGAACGAATACCCAAGATTATTCCTGGCTTGGTACAAAACTGCCCGCTACCTAATGTGAATGAATTTGCCAATTCTTGGGCGATCTGTTTTCCTCGCTGTGCTAAGGCGTTTGGCAGCACAATGACCGGGTTGATACTCGACATTTCAGCAAAAACCGGAATAGGTTGTGGTCGCTGCATCACCATATCGAACAGTGCACGCCCACCAGCGAGCGAGCCGGTAAAACCAACGGCTTGAATAATGGGGTGTTTGACGAGATCTGCCCCCACGCTATTGCCATAAATCATATTGAATACACCTGCGGGCATTTGTGTGGCGATAATAGCTCGTTCTATCGCTTCTGCTATGACTTCAGCGGTAGCCATATGGCCACTATGTGCTTTAAAAACAACGGTACAGCCCGCAGCTAATGCTGACGCCGTGTCACCACCAGCAGTTGAAAAAGCCAAAGGGAAATTACTGGCGCCAAAAACCGCAATAGGACCTAGAGGAATATGGCACTGGCGAATATCAACTCTGGGAAGCGGTTTTCTCTCAGGTTGCGCAGTATCAATACGGGCAGCATGAATATCACCACGGCGTAACAGCGTGGCAAACAGCCTCATTTGCCCGCTCGTTCTCGACCGTTCACCTTGCAGTCGAGCTGGGGGCAGAGCCGTTTCTTCTGATACAAGGGTAATGAAGTCATCACTGAGAGCATCAATTTCATCGGCAATTTTATCTAAAAAAACAGCACGTTCTTCCAACGATGTTTGGCTATAACGGGTAAATGCATTGGCGGCTGCTTGGGCGGCGAGATCGACCTCATGTCGTGTAGCCTGATAAAACGCATAACCTATTGGTGAGTTATCCACCGCTCGCCGGCTGTGCAAACAGCGTTCTCCCTCTGCTTGCCTGCGACCCCCAATAAACTGCATACCTGTATGTACCAACATAACGATTCCTCCCAAGGTATCAGAAACAAGTTACAGCCCAATTCAGAGACCTACATCAGGCAATGAAGGACGATTAGCGAGAGCTTTTTCTACAATGGCGCGGACTTCTGCCAATGTTTCCCCTTCGAGTGGTAAACGCGGTGGGCGGGTAATGGCACTACCACGGCCAACCATTTCTTCACACAGTTTGATGCATTGCACCAAATCAGGGCGGAAATCCAAATGCAACAGAGGCATAAACCAGCGATACAATTCCCGAGCTTCTTCATAACGTTTCTGTTTAGCCAGACGGAATAAAGTCTCTCCTTCCCGTGGAAAGGCATTCGACATACCTGAAATCCAACCTTCTGCGCCCACTGCGACTGACTCTAAAACGACGTCATCTAAACCGGCAAAAAGAATGAAGCGATCACCTGCTTCGTTGGGAATATCACTAAAAGGACGGGTATTGCCTGATGAATCTTTAAATGCAACGATATTTTCGCAATCGGCCAGAGACGTCAGAATTTTCGGCGTAATATCATTTTTATACAGTAGAGGATTGTTATACAGCATGACGGGTAAATCGGTAGAGGTTGCAATTGTACGGAAATACGCCCTATTTTCTTTCGGTGTTGGGGTATAAATCAGAGGTGGCATGACCATTACCCCATTAGCGCCTGCCTGACGGCATTCAGAGACCATTTTACACGCATTATCAGTTGTCAATTCTGCGATACCCGAAAGAACGGGAACTTTTCCACCAGCAACATCTACTGCGAGGTCAACGATAGCACGCTTCTCCTTCATAGACAGAGATGTGTTTTCTCCCACAGAGCCATTGACGACTAAACCGGAAACCCCATCTTTAATCAAGTTCGTCATTACCTTCTGTGTGGCGTCCAAATTAATGGAAAAATCGGGGTTAAATTGTGTCGTCACTGCCGGGAAAACACCCTGCCAGCTAACCTTTCTCTTGCTCATAGCCCTATCCTTTAATCGTCATTGATTTACTTGATATTTAAAAGGCAAATTGTTTTTATTTTGTTAACAAAGTGTGACTCATTGGTTTTAGTGGAATGATGGCTATTTCACTACAGAGAAGCTTGTCATTTTTCACAGTGAACAATGACGAAATTAGCATAATGGGAATGGCAAACTTAAAGCTGAGAGGCTTTGATGGAGTCGATAATTCCTAATGACAGGTAAAAAGACCAGCTTCTCAACTATATGATTAATTAACCCAATGTCGTACAAAAAATTGGATCACAAAAGAACGGAAGTATTAGTAAAACGGTAAATTACTCCAGCCCTATTGACTGACGAAAATCACTGGGCGTGATTCCAGTTAACGCCTTAAATTGCCGGGTAAATGCGCTGTGATCCGTATAACCACATTGCAAGGCAACATCTGTAATAGGTAATTTCGTAGCCAGCAATTCCGAAGCTTTTTCAATTCTGATTTTGTGGATCATCTGCCGAGGTGTCAGGTGAAAGATGCGTTTACAGTAACGTTCCAATTGAGCAACCGAGAGACGTGTTAAATGAGTTAGCTCTTCGAGACGAATTGTTCGATCAAAATTTTCACGAATATAATCATCAACGATAGCTAACTTTTGGTACACAGGGTGATTTTCCTTAACTTCCATTAAATCATGAGAAATTCCTGCCATACCAATAACTTGATTATGTTGATTATACAATGGCAATTTATATGTCATGCACCAACCTGCCTTGCGTCCATGATAAAAATGGAGTTCCAGTTGGTTTTGGATAATTACCCCTTGATGCAGCACACGTAAATCCTGTTCGGTGTAACAACTGCCCATCTGAGCAGGAAAGATTTCGGAAGAGGTTTTACCGAGTAGCGAAGAGATCGACTTAAATCCGCAGCGTGTGGCCAGCGTAAAGTTTGCAATTAGATAACGTGCTTTGATATCTTTGATAAAGAAAACCACGCTGGGAATCGCATTTAACAATGGTGTAATTAAAGCAACCGCATTGAGAATATCTTGCAGGTTACTGGGTTTGTGATTAACTAATCCACTACAAAGCGCCGATAAAAACTCAACATTGCAAACATCATAACCATTTGTGCCAATGCCGTTTTTTTCATTGTTCTGGTATATATTCATCATCGATATCTCCAATCTATTACCATTAAAATGGGATTTTTGACTCGTGTTTAGTTATTTACCTTGATTCTTTCATTGTGCTGATTTCAGCATATTGCAGTATGAAATTCATCAAGCGACAAACGAAATACTACGCCACCATTTATTAAAAATACGTTAATTGGGTAGCTTTATGGCAGATAAGCATGATTATCAGATGGTTCGCGTCATTGATTCACATACAGGTGGAGAACCCACCCGTACAGTAATCGAGGGATTTCCATCTCTTGGCAAAGGAACCGTTGCCAAACAGCGTCAACGCTTTGAAGCCAAATTTGATCACTGGCGTAAGGCTCTCATTCTTGAACCAAAAGGGAATGATATGTTGGTCGGTGCACTTTTATGTCCGTCTACTGTACCTGACGCCGATATGGGGGTGATCTTCTTTAATAACGCGGGATATTTAGGCATGTGCGGCCACGGCACTATGGGCCTTATTGCTTCGCTCTATCATCTGGGTTGGTTGAACCCTAGCAAGTATAAAATTGAGACCCCTGTTGGGATTGTAGAGGCAGTGCTCCATAAGGATGAAACAGTGTCTGTTTATAATGTTCCCTCTTATCGTTATCAGCAAAATGTCACCGTGAACGTGCCTGGTGTGGGTGATGTTAATGGAGATATTGCTTGGGGAGGAAATTGGTTTTTTCTGATCGGTCAACATAACCTGTTTCTAACCCCTAACCATATCGATGAACTTACGCAATACAGTTGGGCAGTTAGGCAAGCGCTGGAACAAGCGGGGATAACCGGTGAAAACGGTGAGTGTATCGACCATATTGAATTGTTCGCTCCTGATAACGATACAGATAGTCGTAATTTTGTGTTATGTCCGGGGAAAGCCTATGACCGTTCACCGTGTGGCACTGGAACAAGTGCTAAATTAGCCTGCCTGGCGGCGGATGGAAAATTGCAGCCGGGTGAAATTTGGCGCCAATCCAGCATTATTGGAAGTGTTTTTGAAGCCCAATATCAGTGGGTTGGTCAAAAAGTTGCCCCAGTGATCCGGGGAACAGCGCATGTTTACGGTGATAACAAGTTAATCATTGCCAAGAACGATCCTTTTGTCTGGGGAATCAATGTATGACCCCCTCCCAAATATCGGATGTCATTATCGTTGGTGCTGGCATCATTGGAGCAGCATGTGCTTATCAGTTGGTACAAGATGGTTTGAGAGTTGCTGTAATTGATGATGGTGGTAAAGGGGCAACGCAGGCAGGGATGGGGCATCTCGTGTGTATGGACGATAATCCTGCTGAATTGGCACTGAGTAGTTACTCATTAGATATATGGCGAACATTCACCCCCCATATGCCAAAAAATTGTGCATGGCGTAGATGCGGCACACTTTGGCTGGCAGATGCAGAGGACGAAATGGAACTGGCTGAGGAAAAAAGCGCACGTCTTACCTCCTATGAAATCGAAAATATTCCGATGACAGCAACACAGATTCACCAAATGGAACCGATGGTGAGGCGTGGGATTGCCGGCGGTTTGTCTGTTCCTGCGGATGGGATTGTCTATGCACCAAATGTCGTACACTGGTTTTTTGCTAGCTGTAATCAAAAGATTCAGTTTATTACAGGACAAGTGCACGCCTTAGAGCCTCAGACCGTTGTGCTGCGTGATGGAAAGAAATATTGCGCGCCGAGAATATTGCTAGCAAATGGGCTATGGAGCACACATCTGTTACCTGAATTACCGATTGTCCCTAAAAAAGGGCAACTGGCGATTACCGATCGTTACCCTACCTGTATCACACATCAACTGGTGGAATTAGGGTATAGCGCCAGTACACATACCTTGGATGGTACGTCAATCGCTTTCAATGTTCAGGCCCGCCCTACCGGTCAGCTTGTAATTGGCTCTTCACGCCAGTTCCATAACGAACAACACACTATTGATCTCTCCCTACTCCGCTCTATGCTCCAGCGCGCACTTTATTTTTTACCTCAACTTGGTCAGATGAATATTTTACGTTGTTGGTCTGGCTTTCGTGCTGCGACTCCAGATGGCTTGCCGCTATTGGGGCAACATCCTGATTACGAATGGCTATGGCTGGCTGTGGGCCATGAAGGATTAGGTGTGACGACCGCACCGGGCAGTGCCAAAATCATCTCTGCATTGATGCTGAACAGAAAAACAGAGATTGATCCATTGCCTTACCAACCTGCACGTTTTACTGCTATGGCCTGTCAGAGGTTGCTATGACACTCAACAAACCACCATTTATTGCTCTGTTTATTGATGGCGAACTGATCACAGTTCCTACGGGGATTACTGTAGCGGCGGCGCTAGCTTATACCGGTGATGAGCATTGCCGTATATCTGTATCACATCAATTGAGAGCACCTTTTTGTGGTATGGGGATCTGTCAGGAGTGCCGTTTGATGATCAATGGTCGCCGCTGTGTAGCGTGCCAGACAGTTTGTGAAATGGGTATGAAAGTCGAGAGGATCTGAACATGGCAACATCATCTTCTTCTACAGTATTACGCTGTAATGTGCTGGTTGTTGGCGCAGGACCGGCAGGATTGGCTACCGCACAGGCTGCGATACAAGGGCAACAATCCGTTATCCTGATTGATGACAATCCCAAAGCAGGCGGACAAATTTGGCGTCAAGGGCCATTTCATACATTGCCACCGATGACGAAACGTTATTTATCGGTACTATCAGAAGATGCATTAATCTATTTACCGGGTTGTAAAGTCATTGCAGTAGACAGCCAATGTGTGATTGTTGAAACGGCAAGTCGGCACCGAATAGTTCACTACCAACGCATCATTCTTTGTACTGGAGCTAAAGAAAAATTACTTCCCTTTCCTGGATGGACATTACCGGGTGTCACGGGCGCAGGCGGATTACAGGCGTTGATAAAAAGTGGTCTCCCCATGATTGGTGAGCGTGTTGTTATTGCAGGTAGCGGTCCCCTTTTGCTCGCGGTTGCCGAAACGGTAAAAAAAGCAGGAGGGAACGTGGTCGGTATCATTGAACAGGCGCCTTTACACCGCTTATTTTCGTTTGGCTTACGACTTCTCCGCTGGCCTAACAAGTTGCATCAAGCCATCATGCTCATGCCACTTAAAAATTACTACAAAAACAGTATGGTGTTAGGCGTGGAAACCTCGGTAGAAGGCAGGTTAACTGGAGTGTATATCAGTAATAAAGGGCAGAAGCAGAAATTATCCTGTACGCGTTTAGCTTGTGGTTTTGGTTTAAGACCCAATACGGAATTGGCACAATTGCTTGGTTGCTTGCTGGACGAACAAGGAAATATCCAAGTAGATGCGTGGCAACAGACTACTATACCTGGTGTATATGCAGCGGGAGAATGCACAGGTATTGGCGGCAGTGAGCTTGCACTTTGTGAAGGATTTATTGCCGGGTTTGCAGCGAGTAGTAAATACGCACTAGCTGAAAAATGGCAACAGAAACGAAGAAAATGGCGGTGTTTTGCCACCGCAATAGCACAAACGTTTAAATTAAATAGAGAGATCACACAGGCACTTCCCCCAGATACCTTGATCTGTCGTTGTGAAGACGTAAGTTTAAACGAACTTGAACTATTTCAAGATTGGAATAGCGCAAAAATGGCAACACGGTGTGGCATGGGAGCTTGTCAGGGAAAAATCTGTTCTGCCATTCTCCACGATATCAAACATTGGGCAATACCATCCCCTCGCATTCCACTATCACCTACCCGTCTTGAAACGCTGGCAGCAGGAGACACGGAAAAGTTTGTTTAGTCACCCTTTGCTATGATTCATCTCGATAAACATTAAAACTTGTAATGTATTACTTTAAAAATCAAGGTGTGGACACATTTATGTATAAGACAAATGGAACCATTTTGGATGTACCGGGTGTTAAGGTTGGGCATGCTGAAGATAAATTGGAGCAAACCGGTTGTAGCATCATTATTTTCGACGACGGAGCTGTTTGTGGCGTTGATGTCAGAGGTTCTGCGCCGGGGACAAGGGAAACTGAGCTTTTAGATCCCATTAACACTGTTCAGAAAGTCAATGCAGTGGTGCTAAGTGGAGGGAGTGCTTTTGGATTAGATTCCGCCTCTGGCGTAATGCGCTATCTTGAAGAAAGAAAAAAAGGTTTTGATACCGGTGTCGCTATCGTACCTATCGTTCCTGCCGCAATAATTTTTGATCTAAATTTTGGTGATCCTGCTGTTCGTCCTGACGCTGAAATGGGCTACCTTGCGGCACAAAACGCTTCTGTAAACCCTTTTCCATCGGGAAATATTGGTGCCGGCGCTGGAGCAACTATAGGTAAGATGGCTGGTTTTGACAAAGCTATGAAAGGTGGACTTGGAACAGCATCGGTTAAATTACCTGGCGGGCTGACAATTGGCGCAATGGTTGTTGTAAATGCTGTTGGGGAAATCAGAGACCCTAAAAATGGTAAAACCATTGCAGGTGCATGTGATAAAAATGGTCATCTTATCGATCTCCCTTCCTACGTTTTAAAAAATTATAAAGATAATAATTTCACTCAGGGGATAAATACGACCATTGGCATAATCTGTTGTAACGCCAATATGAATAAAAGTCAGATGAAAAAAGTTTCCCAGATGGCTCATGATGGTCTTGCGAGAACGATATATCCCGTTCATACCATGAGTGACGGGGATACTATTTTTGCGGCGACAACGGGTGGTGTAGATTCATCGGTGAATATTGTTGGTATGCTTGCGGCGGAGGTCATGGCTGTTGCAGTTTTAGATGCGGTGAAATCAGCTAAATCAAAATTTGGTGTTAGAGGTTATGCCGATTTATCACTGTTAAGGTGATGCTGGTAGCCGCCATACATCAGTAGCCTTCCGAACCTGAACTACCCTACAAACCCAATAAAAAGGTTAACATTATGTCAGACATTCGCCTGTATATGCTGCAAACCGGAACCATCAAATGTAAGGTTCACTACATCAAGATGAATCAAGGCAACGGCGCCGATTATGAAATTCCAATTCCATTTTTCTTACTCACTCATCCTAACGGTCATACGCTAATTGACGGCGGCAATGCAGTTGAAGCCGCAACTGACCCCAAAGGCTACTGGGGAACTATCACCAAAGCTTACTGGCCGGTGATGCGTGAAGATGAAGGTTGTGTCGCTCAAGTGAAAAAGTTGGGTATTGATCCCGCAGATATCCGCTATGTGGTGCAATCCCATCTTCATCTCGATCATACTGGCGCAATAGGACGTTTCCCTAACGCGACACATATCGTACAGCGACGTGAGTATGAATACGCCTACACACCAGATTGGTTTTCCGCTGGCGGTTATATCCGCAAGGATTTTGATCGTCCTGGTTTGAAATGGGAGTTTCTCGATGGGGAACGCAATGACATGTTTGATGTTTACGGAGATGGCACATTAAAAACGGTATTTACTCCGGGACATTCACCAGGACACCAATCACTACTGGTGACCCTGCCGAACAGTGGTAGCCTGCTGTTAACGATTGATGCCGCTTATACCCTCGACCACTGGGAAGAACGGGCATTGCCAGGATTTCTCACCTCTACCACTGAAACCGTACGTTCGGTACAAAAACTGCGACATCTAGCCGAACGTACGAATGCAATCGTGGTAACGGGGCACGATCCAGATGCCTGGCCAACATTCCGTAAGGCACCGGAATACTACGATTAACTCTAATTTGTCAATGCAAAATATAGCCAGAAACTAGAAAGTGGATGTTTCTGGCTTGGTACTCATTTTACGAAAGTTTAATCTACCGTCCGAGAATAACCGTTATTCCTCCCCTCCCCCTCTTAACCAATCATTGACAAAAGACTGGGCATTTTCAGATTTAAACCCAATTGAAGATATGCCGGTTGGCTTCCATAAGAACTCGATAACACGCACTTTATGGTTATAATCAAGGGCATCAAACAGTTGACTTAACTGTTCATCTAAAAGCAAATCTCGATATTGAAGAAAATATTCATCATTGAATTGATCGCAACATCCAGCAAAAAGCTTATTGCCGTTTTCACGATTGAACCCACAACATCTCACACGCTTAAAACCAGCTTTATAATAAAAATCGCATATTTCATTATATCTGTATGCGTTGACGATAGGATTCAAAAATGCATCCACATTAACAGCAACCTGATCAACACTATCATCTAAATGATTAGCTGTACTATCGCCATATTGATTTTGGCTTAAGTTTTCGCACAGCTTATTCATTAAATCAGTATTTAAAAAATATTCTTCTGCATGATTTTGTTTTACAAAAATCTGCAAAAGTTCTCGCTGCCTCAATCGTTCATATTCTCCTATAGCGTTGTATAGCCAAATGAGCGCTATACCCTCTTCATTTAATGAACGTGAAGCTGCTAAAAAACCCTCTTGTGGACATTCCATATGATGGATAACACCGGTAGAAACAACAACATCAAATTGATTATCTCGTGTTAGCTGCTCAATCGTATTATTTTCTAGCGTGACGTTATCCAACTGATGATAAGATATCAGCTTATCTGCCACCTCTAACGCTTTATCCGTCATATCAATACCCACAAATTGGGTATCGGGATACATACTTGCCAGCCCTAGCAAACGATGTCCCGTTCCACACCCTAAATCGAGCACATATTTTCCCGTTAAATAATCCGGCTTAAATATAAGCCCTATCACCGTGGCCATATCATAAATAAGATTGTCTCCAATGGCGGAACTAGGATATGGATATCGGTTATACATCGCTTTGACGTCCTGATTACTCATATTTATTTCTCCGAACAAAATGACAAATCAGTAGTAATAGCCCATGATCACGAATAATAGATTACAAATAATAGTATAGAAGTCACCCTCATAAAATTCATGACAAAGAGTAATAAAATATTTCATAATTGGGAGAAAAACATATTAAATTCAATTAGAATGGAAATAATTTCATATTAATAAATATCTTAAATAGTTGAAGATCGAAACAAGATGAATATTAATTTATTCACACAAACATCATTTACTGTCATGTTATCTTGAATACGTAAAACAAACACGAAGTTAGGTTAACACATATCACTATAAAGTATTAATTTTATGAAAAAATATAAAATATAAAAATTCACTTTAACAATTTAAGCGATCAATTTTTAATTAAATATCATTTAATAAACAGACACATAACTTTTTTACCAAATATTTTTAGAAATAAAACCCCAAGCTTTCTTGCTCTATTTCTATGTACAGTATATTTTTATTTTAAATACTATAAAAAAGTCATGGCTGTGATTAGATATAATCACCACGATTTAGCCAGAATCGCTCATATCTATACCCTATGGATTTCAAGATGCATCGCGACGGCAAGGGAGCAAATCCCCGGGAGCATAGGTAACTATGTCACTGAGGTGAGTGCAGCCAACAAAGAGGCAACTTGAAAGATAACAGGTATATAACAGGAGAAATATTATGCACGTCGGTATTATTGGGGCGGGGATTGGTGGTACATGTTTAGCACATGGATTACGTAAAAATGGAATCAAAGTGACAATTTACGAACGCAATCCTATTTCATCAATCGATCTTCTTGGCTACGGAATTCATATCGATATATTAGGTCAGCAAGCAATGCAAGAGTGTCTTACTAATGAAAGCTGGCTCGCCTTTAAGCAGGCGTCAAAACCTATTGGTGGACAGTCGCGATTTTACAATGAGCGTCTGCGTCTTCTCGCTGTTCACGGCGGTATTTCTCCAATGGCAGGACGGATTATTTCTGAACGGCGTCTGTCAACTAGCAGATTTGAACTCAAGGAAATACTAAGTAAGGGACTTTCAGATATAACTCAATGGAGCAAAACATTCGTTCATTATGAACATATCGAAAATGGAGGTATTAAAATCTTCTTTGCAGATGGCAGTCATGAAAATGTCGATGTTCTTGTCGGCGCAGACGGCAGCAATTCAAAAGTACGTAAGCAGTACCTTCCTTTTATCGAAAGATTTGATGTCGGTGTTAGCATGATAATGGGTCGTTCACGCCTTACTCCGGCTCTCGCAGCTTTGCTGCCCCAAAATTTCCTGGATGGAACACCCAACAGTATCGTACCTAAAAGCTCTGATTGGTTGTTTATTACCATGTGGCGTGCCCCAGTTGATATCCATGCAGAGGCTACCTCGACAGAAATGGGTGATTTTATAATTTGGGTTTACGTAGCAGCAACAAATAGTTTTCCCAACGATATCACTGCTTTTTCCTCTGAATCCCTCTGCGATCTGGCCCTATCCCGTATGGTTTCATGGGACTCAAATTTACATGCTTTAATTAAGCACAGTGATATGGAAAACGTATCTTCGATAAATTTACGCAGCATGCCTCATCTTCCCTCTTGGAAATCCAGTAACATTACCTTACTTGGAGATGCTATTCATAACATGACGCCAATGGCAGGCTTTGGCGTCAGTACTACACTTCGAGACGCTCTTTTACTCACACAGAAACTTGCCAGTGTAGCGTTGGGCCACGAAGAGTTAGTCAAGGCAATTTCAGATTATGAGCAACAAATGCGCACATATGCTAATGAGATCGTTGGAATTTCACTACGCAGCGCTCAGAATGCTGTAGAACATTTTTCAATACCACCATTAAAACAACGGCATTTGAACATAAGAAAAAATACATCTCAAGGTTATCAGCACCGACGTTAATATTTCGAGTAAATTGTCATACCTGAGCTAATTCCATATCATTACTTTAGATATACTGATTACAACAATAAAAACGAGGTGAAGATAAAAAAGAACTGCCACCAGTATATATAATACTGGTGGCTTGGTTTAATTAATTATGCAATCTTTACCCAAGGATAAGTATCAGATGCCCCTCCACCGTCTGGCACGGTACCTCTATTCCACCATTTAGCTTCCCAATTTTGATTGTTCCAACTCACTCTATCACCGGCCTGATACACCTTATTTGCATCCCAAACAGGGTAATCACTCCCGTCATCTGGATTAACTGGATCAACCGGTTCAACATTAATACCCTTGAAATAGAATGGTTCCATATCTATCTTTTTCGTAATTAATTCACAACCAAGCCCTTCCCTAGCTGCATTGACCAATAAACCACGATCTTGATCTGCAGTCCATGTAAATATTCCTCCCAGATTCTTTTCTAGTACATATTGCGCTTTAGATTTAACCGAACGAGGGGTATCAAGAGAAATAAACAACTGACTATCCTTATTATAGAGATAATCCGCTTCTGCTATTTCATCGGTATATAAGTCAAAATTATTTCTTCCCCTCTTTTCTTCCAAATCCAGATAATTATATATCGTGTCGTACCATTCTGTGGTTCCTGATTCAAACGAACCGGTTGTTGTAATCTTCGGTTCTTTTTTCGGGACATAACCAGGATCATAACTGCCGGATAATGGAGAATAACTATCAATAACCGTATTTCTGGAATTGCGTGAATAGCCGGTGTAACCAATATTGATGGCAGATGCAGGTACACCAAGACTCAATAAATATTCAACCGCCTTTTCTACACTATTCTCACCACCAAGATAATTACGGAGATTCGTGTGATGTAACAACTTTTCAGCCCACGGAGTACCAAAGAAATCATAGGTCATAACGTTAATACCATATAGTCCAATTTGCAGTAATTCAGGTATTTTTGATTTTTCCATTTTCTCTGGTACCGCCGAACAAGCGATACTTATTTTTATATCTGAACGCCCTGCTTCTTTAAAAGCAGCAGTTAAATCTTTAATTAAACTAACATAATAATCGCCATCGTCTGGCGCATACATGTTACCTTCATTTCCAGCAACGCCCGGATACTCCCAATCAATATCAATTTCGGTAAACATAGGGAAACGTTGGAATATATCAACTAAACTCGAACAGAAATAGGATTTTAGTGTTTCGTCTCTGACCATATTATAAAAGCCATTACTCATGGTCCAACCACCAACACTAAATGACATAATAAGATCGTGGCCTTGAGCTTTTGCTGCTTGTTGAACTTTAGCCAATCCACCTAATACGCCCATACTTTTAGATTGATCAAAATCCCTTGGCATTTGGATATCTTGCCAACCAGAATAAGTACAATTCTGATAAGATTGGCAATCTCCCCAAGCATCTGTGAATGTCACTTCTCCATTATTGGTGCGGGCAAATAATGGCGCTTGCTCTTTAATTTGCTGCTTTTTTTCGCCCTCATCACCTAATATTCCACAGAAACCAATAACTAATTTATCATAAGCAAAAGGATTATCTAAAAGGTGCTGTAAATCTATTCCTCTACCTCGACGAATGGGATCTTGATTTCCTTGTAATCTACCGTCATATTGCGACCAATCTGTATAATAACCAAAAACTTTAGGTTTATTTCGGGTATCATACTTATTATAGACTGGTAATGCGGCTCTTCCAGATGTGTAACTAAAATTTATCGTTTCAGTTGATGGATTGAAATTATCTATCTGATAAGACTGTTCACTAAGAAAATCTGTCTGGATTATTTTTGACATAAATCACCTCGACTAGATATCAATTTATTTTTCGATGAACACTCCAATTGCTTTACTTGCGTGGTAACATAATTACATTCTAGTTTGTATTCTTAGGAAAACAAATAATTGTTATTTGTTTGATTGTTAATGGTCAACTCAAATTTATGTCAACGTAATTTATATTACCAACCATTTATTATCAAACGGTAAAAACAAATTATTGCAAATTGCAAATATATTAATTGTCATTATTACAATTGCCTTCTCAATTAAACTTGTAAATTAATTTTTACGAACCATTTATTTTAATTTTATTTCAAGCTGACTATTTTTTATATTTTATATCTATACTGATTTGTATCCTTAGGGTGTTCGTTTCTTCAAAATATTATTACCATCCTTATATATGGAGATTAAAATGAAAGCTAAAGATGTTCAGCCAACCATTATTATTAATAAAAATGGCCTTATCTCTTTGGAAGATATCTATGACATTGCGATAAAACAAAAAAAAGTAGGAATATCAACGGAGATCACTGAGCTTTTGACGCATGGTCGTGAAAAATTAGAGGAAAAATTAAATTCAGGAGAGGTTATATATGGAATCAATACAGGATTTGGAGGGAATGCCAATTTAGTTGTGCCATTTGAGAAGATCTCAGAGCATCAGAAAAATCTGTTAACTTTTCTTTCTGCTGGCACTGGCGACTATATGTCCAAACCTTGTATTAAAGCGTCACAATTTACTATGTTACTTTCTGTTTGCAAAGGTTGGTCTGCAACCAGACCAATTGTCGCTCAAACAATTGTTGATCATATTAATCATGACATTGTTCCTCTGGTTCCTCGCTATGGCTCAGTGGGTGCAAGCGGTGATTTAATCCCTTTATCTTATATTGCACGCGCATTATGTGGTATCGGCAAAGTTTATTATATGGGCGCAGAAATTGACGCTGCTGAAGCAATTAAACGCGCAGGATTGACACCATTATCGTTAAAAGCAAAAGAAGGTCTTGCTCTAATTAACGGCACACGGGTAATGTCCGGTATCAGTGCAATTACCGTCATTAAACTGGAAAAACTATTTAAAGCCTCAATCTCTGCGATTGCCCTTGCTGTTGAAGCATTACTTGCATCTCATGAACATTATGATGCCCGAATTCAACAAGTAAAAAATCATCCTGGTCAAAAAGCGGTGGCAAGTGCATTGCGTGATTTATTGGCAGGTTCAACTCAAGTTAATTTATTATCCGGGATTAAAGAACAAGCCAATAAAGCTTGTCGTCATCAAGAAGTTACCCAACTAAATGATACCTTACAGGAAGTTTATTCAATTCGTTGTGCACCACAAATATTAGGTATAGTGCCAGAATCTTTAGCTACCGCTCGGGAAATATTGGAACGGGAAGTTATCTCAGCTAATGATAATCCATTGATAGATCCAGAAAATGGCGATGTTCTACACGGTGGGAATTTTATGGGGCAATATGTCGCCCGAACAATGGATGCATTAAAACTGGATATTGCTTTAATTGCCAATCATCTTCACGCCATTGTGGCTCTTATGATGGATAACCGTTTCTCTCGTGGATTACCCAATTCACTTAGTCCGACACCCGGCATGTATCAAGGTTTTAAAGGCGTCCAACTTTCTCAAACCGCTTTAGTTGCTGCAATTCGCCATGATTGTTCTGCATCAGGTATTCATACCCTCGCCACAGAACAATACAATCAAGATATTGTCAGTTTAGGACTGCATGCTGCTCAAGATGTTTTAGAGATGGAGCAGAAATTACGTAATATTGTTTCAATGACAATTCTGGTAGTTTGTCAGGCCATTCATCTTCGCGGCAATATTAGTGAAATTGCGCCTGAAACCGCTAAATTTTACCATGCAGTACGCGAAATCAGTCCTCCTTTGATCACTGATCGTGCATTGGACGAAGATATAATCCGCATTGCAGATGCAATTATTAATGATCAACTTCCTCTGCCAGAAATCATTCTTGAAGAATAAAAAGAAAATCACTGAAAGTTTTTCAATCATCTCTTGACTAAAAATACAGAACCCCATTTACTGATGACAGAAACAGTACGAGTAAACAAGGGGTTTTGTATGATCGTTTTTGTGACAGGAGCAACTTCAGGTTTTGGTGAATCAATTGCCAGAAAATTCATACAAAACGGTTCTAAAGTTATTGCGACTGGACGCCGTAAAGAGCGGTTAGAAAAATTAAAAGCTGAACTGGGTGATAACTTTTACTTTGTTCAACTTGATGTCACTGATCGGGCCGCTATCAATCAGGTTGTAGAACAATTACCAGAATCACTCCGCCATATCGATATTTTAGTCAATAATGCCGGTTTAGCGCTTGGATTAGAACCCGCTCATCTGGCTAATCTGGATGATTGGGAAATAATGATTGATACCAATGTCAAAGGGCTCGTCAATATGACCCGTGCTCTACTGCCTGAAATGGTAGAAAGAAATCATGGGCATATTATTAATATCGGTTCTACCGCTGCAAGTTGGCCATATTCCGGTGGAAATGTTTATGGCGCAACTAAAGCCTTCGTCAAACAGTTTAGTTTGGGCTTACGAGCAGATTTGCAGGGAAAAAATATCCGAGTCACTGATATAGAACCCGGTTTAGTTAGTGGAACTGAATTTTCTTTAGTACGTTTTAAAGGCGACAATGATAAAGTGAATAAAACCTACGATGGCACGCAGGCATTAACCGCCGAAGATGTCACTGAAGCTGTTTTTTGGGTCGCTAATTTACCTGCTCATGTCAACATTAATACATTAGAAATGATGCCAGTTTGCCAGTCATTTGCCGGGCTTAGTGTACACAGAAATGAATAATGACACTCTTCTTGATAATTTGTTGAACATCTTAATGCTATCTTATAATTTATCTATCTGATAGTTTCTTATTGTGCTATCTAAATTGGCCCCACTTACTCTACTCTCAAGAGGATTCAAGAGGATAAAAGATGAATATTTGTAATTCTTTGATATTAAAAGCAATGCCAGCTATCGCTCTGGCAATACCATTGTTATGGCAAACGCCGGCATTGGCGGCAACTTGTACTGCCGGAAGTACCTGCGTCACAGTGAATGGCAGCGGAGATTCTGTGCTCGATAAAGAAGCCGCCCGCCAAAGTAAAGAACAATGGGATGAAACAAAGAATCTTCGCACTAAAGTTAATAAACGTGCTGAGAAAGAGTTCGACAAGTTCGATAAAGCCATTGATGCTCGTGATGCATGTATGAAAAGTACCAATATCAATGCTTATTGGGAACCCAATACCGAACGTTGTTTAGACAGCAATACAGGTATGCCCATCAGACCGTAATATAAGGTGATGACAATGAAGATGAAGAAAGCGCTTTTATTTAGCGCATTGATCTTTACCCTATCCCCATTCGCACTTGCTGCACAAGCTTCATGCGAAAGCGTGAAAGAGCAAATTGCGCAGAAAATTATCAATAATGGTGTGCCGGAATCTGGCTTTACATTGGAAATTGTTGCTAATGACCACATTGAACAAGCCGGTGGTAAAATCGTTGGGCATTGTGAAAATAATGCCAAAAAGATTGTGTATACCCGGCAAGGAAGCCAATCTCAAGCTCATCTGACCTCCAAATAAACCCGCATTATCTTTCTGAAGGAAGATACACAAAGTTCAGAGAAAATATTACGCCAATATTTTACCGTTGATGAATGATGAGATGAATAGAGGTCGAGGCTATACGCCTTCGGCCCCTTTTCACGTTATACCCGTTATCTTTCAAGTTACCTCTTTGTTGGCTGCATTCGCTCACCCCGGTCACATAGTTATCTATGCTCCCAGGGATTCGCTCCCTTGCCGTCGCGATGCATCTTGAAATCCATTGGGTATATCTCTATGTGAACAACACACGAATAATGCCCCTTGATAAGCTGACCTGAATGATAGCCTTAATATAGTTTCCTATATATACCCGTCATCTTTCAAGTTGCCTCTTTGTTGGCTGCACTCGCTCACCCCGGTCACATAGTTACCTATGCTCCCGGGGATTCGCTCCCTTGCCGCCGCGATCCATCTTGAAATCCATAGGGTATAAACCATTAGCTTTTTTAAAACTGACAATTTAAATAATTAAATCTAACATTATAACGTTTTGGAATATAAATATTTTCTGAATATCATCATATTGAAAATTTAAAATAGGAAACGTTATGGGTGATCTTATCACTAAGAAAATTCGCTTTGTCGTGGTGTTTTTTATAGCATTAGCCATATCAGGATGTAGCGCTGTCCCAGGAAATCAAACAGAAGCCCAGAATTTTAATGGCAACAGCAATGCGCAATATGTAAAAATTTATTTGCATAATAATACATCACATTCATTAGTAGCTGAAAAAACAGACTTACTTTGGGGAAGTTGGATTGAAAGACCGTCGTCATCAATATCCGCATATAGTCACGATTCATTTGCCTCAAAAGGTAAGATTTTTAGTGGCACCGAGGACAAAATTATTTATCGTTTACCCAATGGTGAAGATAAGCTAAATGTTCACTGGAACCTTTCATATTGGGGTGTTCAGAACCACAATATCCATCTCTCCGAGGCATCAACTAATTATAAACTTGAGAAAACAGTTAAAAGCTCATCTTCTTTAGGCATACAGATTGATATTTATCTCACTGAAAAAAGCATAGACAGCAATTATAAAATTGCCGTGATGTCAGATCCTCAGCCGTGGCGTTTAGATCCTGAACAAGGCGATCCTAATGCCGACAAAAAACCGTGGGAAGAATTAAATAGAAAAGTAGCAAACAGTATCAATAATATTTATGAACGCAATCATCTTGCTTTTGGCATCGTTAATGGTGATCTTACCGAATTTGGACGCGCTAGCACCAGAAGAAGCCTTGAGGAGATATATACATCAAAAATCAAATTCCCGCTATTTATGGGATTAGGAAATCATGATTATGCAAATAATGTTAATGATTGTACTTACCCCGAAGGCTTTGATTTCAGTCGTAATGCCTGCGCCAGATCCGCTGTATTTGATATGGCAGAGAGAATAAGTGGTTATAGTAAAAAATTGAATAATTTCTCCTATGACTATGACAATAAAGCATGGAAAGGCAGTTTATCTTATTCATGGGATTTCGGTGATATTCATTATGTTCAATTGCAAAACTATCCTACCTATAGTGTCAATTTGGACCACTATATCAGCCCAACCGTTTATATTACAAAATCCCTTGATTGGTTGGAAAGCGATCTCAAATCTGCTCAAACAAGAGGAAAAGCAGTAGTTTTAAACTTTCACGATGGGTATGACCATTTTATCGATAACAGCAGTTCCGATGAAAAAGAGCGATTTAGATCATTGATTGAACAGTACAATGTTATGGCCGCTTTTGTTGGGCATTCACATTACCTTAGAGAATACACCTCCTATGTATTTGGAAGCGCAAGAGTCTATGACAGTGGCGCACTATTTCAAGGTGATTTCTTTATCATTAATGTTAACAAAAAATGCATGGAAATATCTGCATATAATGGAATAGACGGTATTCCCAAGTTTGTTAAAAAAATGACGAGTGTTTGTGGTAAATAGAGAGCAAATCTATTTATTAATGTAATGATAAACCTCACTTTTTCGCCAGTGAGGTTTTTTGTTAATCGACTACAGTTCGCAATTAGGATATTTATATGTATTAGCAATATCCAGATAGCAGGATAAATCTTTCTCTTCAGGACGTAAAATATACGGAATTTCACCTAACTGTGGCGCATTAATATGACGGCGTAACCTATCCATCACTTTCGTATAGTGCGATAAACCAGGATTAATTCTGTTAGCTACCCATCCTACTAATTGCAATCCATCATTTATTATTGCCTGCGCGGTTAAAATTGAGTGATTTACACAGCCAGGCTGAATACCAACAACTAAAATGACAGGGATTTTTTCCCGAATCACCCAATCAAAATAAAAAGTTTCATCATCCAGTAATACACGCCAGCCACCGTTACCTTCAATAATAACGCGATCTGCTTTATTACTAAGATTATTTAATCCTTTTTTCATCTGTTCGAAATCAACCTGATTACCTTCATAATACCTGTTTTTCCAGATAACTGGATTAATTTCTTCATATTTAAGCGGAACGGGAGAAGATTTTTGTAGAATCACACCATCTCGATTACGCATACCTTCTTCTGTTTCATACCCTTCTGTGGCTATAGGTTTATACCCTACTGCCGTTGCTCCATCACGATTAAAAGCTTGTAATAATGCACGGGTAACAATTGTTTTACCTATGTTGGTATCTGTCCCCGTAACAAATAGGCGCGTTAACATAAATTCTGTTTTCCATAATGACAGATAGAACCCGGTTAATGAGCGCTTAAGTCTAGAGGATGCGACTATAAGGGAGATTGCGTTAGCTCAATGTTTTGTTTAATTGCTACGCCAATTTAGTGAAAAAATTTATACCTAATAGATTTCGAGTTGCAGCGAGGCGGCAAGTGAACGAATCCCCAGGAGCATAGATAACGATGTGACCGGGGTGAGTAAGTGCAGCCAACAAAGAGGCAACTTGAAAGATGACGGGTATAAAGTTAATATTACAACCAGAGAACTTCTATCAAGTATATTATCCTTTCATTAAACTGATCAATAATGAACCATCATATAAAGCTTTTTTAACTGATGCTACCGTGGATAATGTACCTGAATTATTGAATTTTGTTGCAACCAATTCAATCTGTTTACTATAGGCAGGCAAAGCGTGTTGTTGAATACATTCACTAATCACCGGATACAAAACTTGTTGTGAAGCATTAAGAGGAGAACCCATCAAAATTTTTTCTGGGTTAAATAAATTGACCATCATTGCGATAATATGCCCAATTTTTACTCCGATATCACGAATAATATCTACTGCCAAAGTATCACCGTTATTAACCGCCTGACAGAATGACTCAACGGTCAGTGGTTCACCATTTAGTAAAGAATCGGGTACCATTGCCAACTGCCGTTTTGCTCTGGATAAAATATGACTGATACCTACAACCGTTTCCAGACACCCAACATTCCCACAATAACAGCGTTCACCATCAGGTTCAGCCTGAATATGCCCTACCTCCATGACACCACGGTTGCCAGCATGCAATGTTTGCCCCGCAATAATCACGCCAACACCAACATGTTCATCAATGACCATTTGGATAACATTCTGACAATTTTTTGCTGTGCCATATAGTGATTCAGCTATCGTCCAGGCAATTATTTCATGTTGAAGAAATACCGGTAATCCGGTGCGACGATGCAGATATTCTCCTATTGGTAATTCCTGAACCTGGTAATAAGGGAAATTGTGGATTAAACCTTGGGTCGGATCAACAATCGCATTTACCGTCATGCTAATTGCCGTCAGACGCTCAAGACGAGATTGATAGCGACCAAAAAATGCATCAATCTCATCAATAATGCTATCTAAAAAGGATTTTTCCTTGTTGGCCGGTAATGGTAAAACATCTTCAACAATTAACTTGCTACTTAAATCACGCAGTCCCAATATTAAACTTCCCAAGTTAATACTAACACACAGGAAATGCCAACTTTCAGAATCAAGCTTCAGTCCAGTCGCCGGGCGCCCTCTAAATCCTAAATCCAAAAATTCCGTTTCCATGACTAAGTGTGCATCGACCAATTCACGGACAATTTTAGTAATACTGGCTGGAGCAAGTTGAGCTTTTTTGGATAGCTCAATACGGGAAATTGGACCATATTGATCAATTAACCGATAAACAGTACCAATATTAATCTGTTTTATCTGATCAATATGCCCTGGTTGTCCATCCATTATTTACCCTTTTACGTTCTAATTACTTCACGTTTCAAAATAATTGTTGGCTGATTATGTCGAGGTTTTAGGCAAAAAGTATGATTCTTTCAATAAATATGTGATATTCAGCACGAAATTTAGCTTATTTCTACTTATTTTTTCCATTCAAAATATTAGATATAAGTAGGTTTATCAGCCTGTCTGCGGCGGCCGATATTGGCCGGTTTTTGTGATTTACCAACCAGACCTCAGAATAAGAGTGGTTATCAGCTAATGGAATATACTGGACACCATCCACTTTCATGCGGGTAAAAGATTCAGTCACAACACTGACACCTAATCCAGCAGAAACCAGCCCAAGAATGGTCATCGCTTCGCCTGCTTCCTGTGAAATCATCGGCGTCACGCCTGCTTGAGCAAGTAATGTGATGATTTCATCATACAAAGCAGTCCCCACTTCGCGCTCAAAAAACACCATCGGATAGCCCGACAACATTTCGAGATTTATTCCCTGTGGAGCATATTCCAATAAAGGATGTCCATCATAAACAGCAAGCATAAAAGGTTCCCGAAATAATAGCCGATACTCAAGGTTATCGGGTAATTGGGTATTACGCATGATACCAACGTCGATCCGTCCCGTCAGTAATGGCGCAATCTGCTGTTTAGTATTCATCTGATGCATATGAATAGCGACTTCCGGGTAACGTTCCCGAAATTGCCGTAAACTCAGAGTGACCTTATTCATAAAAGGTATCGTAGAGGTGAAACCGATAGATATTTCGCCTAATTCCCCTTTTTGCATTCTTGCTGCTTTTGTTGCAGCAGCATCAACCTGAGCCAGGATCAGATAAGCTTCTTTCAGAAACATGTTACCTGCCGGCGTCAAGCTCACATTCCGGTTATTACGTTCTAACAACCGCGCATTTATACTATTTTCAAGTGATTGAATCTGTTGGCTTAATGGCGGCTGTGAAATATTAAGCCGTTCTGCCGCACGACCAAAATGTAATTCCTCTGCCACTGCAATAAAGTAGCGTAAATGCCGTAACTCGATAGCCATAATCACCTTTGAGATCTAATACATATTATTGTTAATGATTAATATATTAGACAAAATATTTTGCAATTCATATGCTTGATCTTCATAAAAGTATAAGCTAGCTAATGAGTTAAGTAAGGAAATTATGTGAGCGCCAGCCCTAGTAATAATAGTAGTAGTATCGGTAAAAATTTGACTCCCGGTAATCATCTTGTCCAACATGTTCAAAATAAGAAAAGTCACATTCAGAAAGACGATCCTCTGTATATTAGAGTGACGTTGTCACTCTTCACCGTGGGGTTAGCTGCATTTGCCCTACTCTATTTCGTTCAACCAATCTTACCCATGCTGTCGGATGATTTTGGTGTTTCTCCTGCTACCAGTAGTTTATCTTTATCCCTTTCAACCGGAATGTTGGCATTGGGCTTATTAATCACCGGTCCTCTGTCTGATGCTATTGGCCGTAAAAATGTGATGGTAACAGCGCTATTTGCCGCCGCACTTTTCACTTTACTCAGTGCATTTATCACCAGTTGGCATGGAATTTTGGTTGTACGCGCTCTGGTTGGTTTGTCTCTCAGTGGCGTAGCCGCCGTTGCAATGACTTATCTTAGTGAGGAAATCCACCCTAACTTTATTGCTTTATCAATGGGACTTTATGTTAGTGGTAATGCTATTGGTGGCATGAGCGGGCGATTAATATCAGGTGTTATCACCGATTATTTCTCATGGCGGGTTTCTGTCATCGTATTAGGTTTATTAGCATTAATTGCGGCAATGATGTTTTGGCGTATGTTACCTGAATCGCGCCATTTTAGGCCAAGTTCTCTCAAACCTAAGTCTTTATTAATCAATCTGAAATTACATTTTCGTGATAAAGGATTGCCATTACTGTTTTCTGAAGCCTTTTTACTCATGGGCGGCTTTATTACCCTATTTAATTATATAAGTTATCGTTTATTGGATTCGCCCTATCATTTCAATCAGTCAATTGTCGGTATGTTGTCTATTGTCTATCTGGCAGGAACATACGGCGCATCCAAAGTAGGCACATTAACCCACCAATATGGACTCGGAAAAGTGCTGATCGCGATGATAACTATGATGCTAATCGGTACGCTTATTACCTTATTATCATCTGTGGTGATGATTATTATTGGGATGATAGTCCTCACTTTCGGTTTCTTTGCTGCACATGCTGTTGCCAGCAGTTGGGTCGGACGCCGTGCTCGCTGGGCCAAAGCACAAGCGTCTTCCCTTTATCTGTTTTGTTATTACTTTGGTTCAAGTGTGGCTGGCACTTTGGGCGGTATATTTTGGCTCCAATTAGGTTGGTATGGTGTTGTTTTATTTATTGCCATTCTTATCCTTTTAGCTCTACTTTTAGGGTTTAAACTCGCCAAACTTCCAGAGGCAAAATAATAGAAGACCAGAATTTTTTATTATTTGGCGTTTTTTATCCATCAGGTAATGTCCTTCACTTTCTGATTTATTGAAAATTAATATGTTTTTTGCGGTGATATTAAAAAGTGTGATAATATTATTGCTCAACAAAAAACATTAATTAATATATAAGTCAGCGTTAATTATGGGTAATTCCAGATTTGAAGGTTTTACTACAGAGAAAATAAAACCGGCATATGAATTTAATATATTAAATTAATCCTCTTTTGGGTGTGTTGACATAAGTCTGCCATCCGAGAGAGGGTTTCAATCAAGGTGATAAATCTGACGCCAAAGAGAACAGTTCATGTAACCACAGCATATCTGAAACACCCACCAGCCCCCTCAGCATCATTTACGCAACAAAGCTACACAGCATGAAGCTAATTAATAATAACGTTAAAATCTGTAGAAATTAAATTTGCTAAAAAATTTGAACTAACTTTACTCTTTACAAGAAGAGCAAGATTTGGAAAGACAGCGCTCTTACCACTATAACTCAATTCCCCATTTTTTATAAAATAACAACATGGATCAATGAAATTTACGCTGTATTCTCCAGCCCCTGTATCATCGGAATATATGCCAAAATTATCAAAACCGTTTTCAACGTATTCCCCATTATTGAAAAACCAATCTTGAGTTGGTTTCTCTCTTGACATTTCAGCCACAGCATTTTTTGGCGTGAAAAACTGCGCGTTAAACGTGAATGCAAGATAGAGATTTGAAATATTTGGATAACAAAATAAGTTGCGAAACTCTGAGGTATTTCGGCCATCCAACCATATAAATCCCGGCGTAAAAATGCGAAAATTCAAATTCTCCGCATTCCACTTCTCTATTTTTCTATCGGGTGTCAATGGGAATTTCATCACGATACCATTTGGAGCATATTTGTTTACATAAATATTAGTCATCATTGTGCCTCATCTTTTAATTGATTTACTTGGCTCAATAGCCCCAACCTTGTTTATTATCTCTTTTTTACAGTATAATGCTATAAGTGGATTACCGCTAATATTCCACGGTCAAAATTACTTCACATTCATCACACTGCTAGAAAAAATAAGAAAATACCGAAATTTATTTAGGGTAAGTGCAAAATATTCACCTGCTGAAAAATTATTATCAGCACTGATATCAATATTAAAATAATATACAGTAAGATTATTCCCATATGGAAATAAACAGGAAATCTGACAACAAGAATACGCCAGATTAATACCTTAAAAACCTTTTGGAATTTTAGCTCGATATCTCTGCCTACATTGAAAAAAGATTTCCAACAACTTTTACTAACGTGTTGCATGTCACGTTTTTCCGGTTATATTATAGACATCGTTACATGTCACGAAGGTGAAGTATGAATAAGGTTGCAGATCGTGTCAAAAAACACAGACAACAGCTCAGGATGTCAGGATTAAGGCCCATTCAAATATGGGTGCCTTCGACTTCTCATAAAAGGCGACGCAAACGTCGCCCAATAGTTATTTTCATGAGACTTAAAAATTCAGCCCGCAGAATCTTTACATTGTCAAACGGCCTCGTAACACATTACGGGTTTCAATGGACGATTGACTAAATAGATTTCCGGTACTATTTCGAAATGCTTGGTTCACTTCAACGGCTCGAATAGATGGATGAACATTTATCGCTTCTGGCTCCAATTGTGCAAAACGAGACAACGTATAGGCTTCACTTCCCTCAGAAGTACCTGCTGATGAACTGAGTTCCCAAGTTTGATGATTCACTGCATAAGCTGTACGCGCAAGATTAATTAGCCCCGCCGTTGTTGATACAGCCCCAAAACCTAAAGAGATCCATCCCAAGATATTAGCGGCATTAGCATTGTTATCTCCAACGGCAGAAGCTGCTATTCCGGTAGAAAGCGACAGAGCATCTGCCCCAAATGATACCGCCGATAAAGCGATATCCCAATGTCTGCTAGAGCGGCTGGCAATTTCACCAAATTCAATAGGTACTGACCCGATAATACCCGCGCTGGCTACCTGAGAACCACTCCGTGCCGATTTTATCAGCGAAGAGGTAAAGGTTATTGCACTGATGCCAAAGCTTAAAATCCCAAACCCGGTACTAATCCAATTTAATATCCCGGCTGTTTTCGGATCTTTTTCCGATAATGCTACTGACGCAATCCCTATCGAATCAGCAGCTAATCCAATGACGGTCGCAGTAACTGCAAACGCACTGGTAGAAGCAATCGCCCCCATAGCTCCCCCCGCAGCAATGAGACCCGCACTAATTGCGGCGCCAGCCCCCAGTGACACAATCCCAACAATGATACCAATTGCCCCCAGCACAATGCCTAATATTCCTCCAGCACTAAGATGACCGTTCAGATCAATCCGATTTATGGGATCGCCCTGGCAATAAGTGTAGGGATTAACCCCTCCCCGGCCAAAGGGGCTCCAACTGTCGGGACTATGAAATCTCATGAGAACCGGATTGAAAACACGATATCCGTTACCTAAGAAATACCAGCCTGTTACTGGATCGACCTGCGCTCCATTCAAACCCGGTAATGAAGAAATTAAACTCCTAAAGCCATAAGGTGTGTAGGATAAAGCCATCAACTCGTTTTCGTTCTGACTGGCTATAACCGTACTATTATGGTCAGTGCCATATTGATAATAGACGGACTGGCCATTCTTGGTACTCTGATGACCAAGCCGTTGCTTATCGCTGTTCAACCAGGTAATGGTTTCATCACCCAATTGAACATTCGCCACGTTACCTGAAGCATAATACTGACGATTAACCGTACCATTTGCTAAAACTTGGGCGGTTAATTTGTTCAATGCATCATACTGGTAGTTGCACACCAGATTACCCAGCCGGTTTTTGACCTGTATCAGGCGATTATTCTGATCGTAAATGAGCGTTTGCCCTTTTTCGTCGCGTATTAGATTACCGTTGGCATCATAACTTAACTCTATTTGCTGTTTATCGCTGGTAATACGAATAAGTTGGGTTGGATCGGCTTGACTGAAATGATAATCCACTGTTTCTTTACCATCTCGATATGTATTATCAAGCCGTTTGATATTACCCCATTGGTCATAATGGTAAATTTGCTGATTTAACACTCGACCAGTATGATCAACCGGAGATTGTTCTCCCTCGCATTGGTACTGGCTTAAGCGCTGATTACTATCATATTGATAACGTTCATTTTTCATAACCACCCCATCGACGGAGGTGATACGTTGACTGATTTGATTATTCTTTGTATAGCTTAAGGTAATGACTTGTATTGAGAAGTCACTAATTAGCGAGCGTTTTATCTCTCGATCAAAAGCATCGTATTCAATTTTTGTGACTAATTGGGATAATGACGTTGTGTCTTTTGTCGTCGTTGTTATTAGCCGTCCAACATTGTCATATTCAAATATAGCGTATTGCGAACTCTGTTCTGTTTTAACTAATCTTCCTTGGGCATCGTAACTATAAACATGATCATGACCAAAACTATCTTTATGACGTTGAATCAAACCAGACATCGTATAACGGTAATCGCCCGATGAAATCGGTTTATTATCCCGAGAAAATGATTCGTGCTGTAATACACCCGATGGAAAATAACTGTAACTGCTCTGGGATACGCCTTCTGTCGCAGATAATAATGCCCCCGTTTTCTGATAGTAATGAAAGTTTTGTTGGCTGGTCTCTGTGGTAAATTTGGACATCACACTACCGAGAGAGTAAAGATAATCGATGTTTTGTTTATTATGCGCAGGCGTGACAGACTGAATAGGTTTGTCACCTTGAGGTCCATATAAATATTCCGTTTTGCGACCACCCACCATATCGCTGATTACCCGCCCAAGACCATCATAAGCTAATGAACCCAATTGTGTTCCATTCACGTTCAGTGCAGAAATTAATTCTTCATGGCTAAAGCTTGCATAAGCGGATTCTAATATTGTTCTGTCTGGCAACGTTTTTTTCACTATACGATCAAATAGATCGTACTCAATTTGGGTAGCGTAACCTTCCGTATCTGTTTCAGTCACCGTACGACCAAATCCATCATAACGATAGGTACGAGTGCTATATATCGCACCATCAGGATACACAACTTTAATTGAAGCAGGCTGTTCAAAGTTATTTTGCTGAATATTTAACATTCCCAACCCTTTGACCCCTTGAGTAATTGTCCTCGTAATAGGGTCATGGATTTCCAGCTCTATCCGACCATCACTGTATTCAGTGCTGTAACGGTTTCCCCAACCATCATATTGATAGGTTTTCGTTGTCACTAAAGGAGTCGTCAAGCGAGTCAAAGGATTAGCAGATAAATCCCATAACCAATCATTTGAAATCTCTTTGACCAATTGCCCCAAAACATCATATTGTCTGGCAAGAACGTTTCGATATGTGCCTTGATAAATCCCCGATGTGCCCCAAATACCATCATCATCTTGTTCTTCAATCGAACAAATACGTCCCATTCCATCGTAATGGGTTTTACGTCTGATGCCTTGAGAATCAATTTCTATCATCACCGGCCAAAAATCATTTTCGTCACCACCAGGATATTGATATATATAACTACGTTTAATTTCTTTTGTCGTACCAGGGTCAATAATTTGTCCTATAATTCGGCCGGAAAGATCATAAGACTGGTCTGTAATGACATGGTTTACATCAACTTTACGGAGTTGCCGATGTGTATAAATGGAGGTCACATTTTTCGATTCCATATATGCACCATCAAAACCCGTCACCGTAGAGTTTGTGGTCATCTCACTATCTGAATATTCATATTTAAACGTGGTAACCGTTTGTTGGTTATTCATCACCGACGTTATTTTTGCTAATGAACCATGAGATTTGTTTGTCGGTGAATTAACATAGTTAAAGGTCCTGACTATTTTACTGTCTATCGTCTCTGAGGCTTTACTGACATATTCCTTAACATAAGCGCCGGTAAAAGTGGGCAGTTTTTGATATGTGTAGTGAGTCACCCTATTCGCGACACTTTGAGCAGCATCAGGCGATCCTTTTTGCGTAACTGATTTTAAAAACCGGGAAAAGCCCAAGGGATCAGCAGGACAATTATTACCCTCACCATTCACCGGATAATAAACGTATTCTTTCTGTATCCCACTGGTATCAATAATAAGTAGAGTATTTCCCCAATCATCGCTTTTAATATTAACACTCTCTTCTCGTGAAGTATTGGTTTGTAAGTCTGTGTAACGCGTTAACACATGAGAGGGTTGTTGTAAATTTTCTGGTTGTTCGGAAAAGCTTTTTGACGGATCTTCATTGTAAGTAATTTCTGTTATGATTCTCTTATTATCTTGTGTTTTTGCTTCTTTGGTCATTAAATGAAATTTGTCAAACACCCTTTCTGTTATTGAAATAACATTTTGACCGTTTAAAACACGTTCAATGGATGAATAGGTATATTTCCCTGTAACCAGATACAAATTATCTTGACTGGAATCAAAGCTTGTTCGGCCAGAAGAATAGCCCAAGAAATTATGCACTGAGCTATATTCATAGGATTTGCTGATCGCAGGCTGCCCATTACCAGGTTGAATAGTCAGCGCAGAAGCATAAGGAATAGATTCCGTGTCCGTCACTTTATGCCCATTCTCTTTATAACTCACTAGCTCAATATAACCGGTTGGCGTACGAAAAGCGCTAATAACTGGAAATATTCCTTTTAATGTCTGATAGGTCATCTTAAATCTGGCAGAATCAATAGGACCAGAAGCATCATAAGGTACAGTCACAGTAATGAGATAATCATTGCGATAATCGAATGCGATTTTCGCAGAGATATTATTATCATCTGGGTATTCAACTGATGTACAATTATTTCCAGAGTAATTGAGTTTAAGATAAGTTTTACCCGTCACACGGTATTTTATTTCGGATAATGCAAACCTTGAATTATAAATTAAATCAAATGCTTCACCATCTGGAAATTCAAGTGCAATCGTTTTCGCAATGTCACTCGATCCAATTCGTTTAAGTGTTTCTATAATGCCATTTTTGTTATAAACATAAAAGGTATTGCTATCGAGTTTATAGACACGCAAATCTTTTAATTTTTTATCTTTAAAGCTAATATCATTATTATTAGGTGGCAATGGCTTACATTTAAATTGTTCTCCATTAGCTCGGCTAAATGTAAGTGTTTTTACATCTAACATTGTTAATGAAAATCGCCAGCCAATACCAAACCCATTATTTAATGTTGTTAATGGCGAGAATGATAAATTAAGTACCTGTTCAATATTACCGACATTATTTGGTCTCAACGTGATAATATTGATATTTGCGCTATATTGACCTGTTCTGGGATCGACACCGGTATTAATATAAGATCCAAAATTAAAAGCATTGGAATATATATCGTTAACTTTCATTTTAAAGTTCCCGTTTGATTAATATCACAGCCAAATTAAATATCCATTTAGCTATTCTTTTATATACAATAATAGAACATCTTAATTGCTGGTAAACGCACATGCGATTACCAGCATAGATAAAGATTTTTTACTAAGGAAAATCAACTTATTCTCGCTATGCTTAGCGCACGTCCAATATTAACCGAGGATATTCTAAATTTATGCTGGCAACCGTAGTTATCAATGATTGTGACATCATAATCTCCATCGAAATAACCGGTCGTCCATGAACATCCTGTTACATGGAGTACCTCAGCAGCAAGCTGTGTGTCAGGAACAGTTACATCATAAGAGTAGTCCATAACACATCCTCC
This sequence comes from Photorhabdus sp. S10-54, assembly GCF_963878145.1. NCBI lineage: Bacteria > Pseudomonadati > Pseudomonadota > Gammaproteobacteria > Enterobacterales > Morganellaceae > Photorhabdus > Photorhabdus sp. S10-54. The sequence continues at coordinate 84,168 of NZ_CAWNXG010000002.1, forward strand.
ACTCATATCATTCCTAGCATTTACATATGAAGTTCCTCGTTTAAATACTCTTGCTCTTGTCAAGAATCTATCATCTGATGAATTTTTACCAAGGACATATATATTATTAACAGTCCTGTCATTCCCTTCAAGAATCCTCAAATGATATGGCAATGTCCAGCGATAAAGGTTAATTGTTTGATGATGGGTATCCGATTTCGTTGGTTCTTCTGTTTTATCAAACAATATATTGGTACTTTCATGCAATTGATTTGCATTAATTGCATAAGGAGCAATGGCTTTTAATAAAATCTTGCTGTCAAAAACTTCATCACCAACCGACATATTCGTTGTTAGTGTGCGCTTCCCATTCGTATCTTCGAATGTCATTTTTGCCATTAGGTATTCTGTACTTGTCCTATTACTACTAACATAACAATAGATAATTTCAGGAACACTCTTCACACTGTTCTGATAGTTTTCATTTGTACAGCAATCTCCCGCATGATTTATTACCGGCTCCTCAGTAAAAATATCAGCACTATAAACACCATTTAATAACCCAAGATCATATTTATTTCTCGCATCTGTCGTTGTCCATCCTGAAGGCATTTTTAATTGGTCATATATGAGGCTATCACTCAATGCAGCCACCTGAATCGATCTTTTTTCAGCATCACTAAGTGCTAATTTTACCCAATCACCATTCTTATATTCTTGTTTAAGTACAGAGATTTTTACCATACATTGATGACGCCCATTAGCATAAAAATTGTCATCAGTTTTTTCAATGGTAAATGTTGTTATTTTCTTTTCCATCACACTCTCCATAATATTGTGAATTAAGCTATAATAGAAAGAATATCAAGTTCAAAGCCATAATATGGCCCTTGCAATTCAGGAATAATTCTTACACGATAACGTTTTGATAAATCATCTTCAAATTCCTTCAAGGCGTTCATGATAAATTCGCTGTATTTCCCTTGTGCAAAAAAGATAAACTGCGTGGTTGAAGGATTGATAGAAACATATTTACCAATCGCATGGCGTAATGTCTTAATAAATAGTGAACCATCTTCATTTAATTCGAATAATTTTCTGTCTGTCGTCGTCCTATCCATAAAATTGCCTTCACCTAAAAGATAAATATTTATCTCACGATGGTCTCGACGCAGTAAAAACTGTTTATTGATATCCAATTCGAATATTCTTGGTTTAATAGTTTTATCAAGTAAATGTTCTGGAATAACAAATTCAATCAAGAAACGACGCCCATTCACGATAATAGGTAAATGTTCTCGATCAATTGAGAAACAGCACAAATTTCCAACCCACGAAGAACCTTCTGTTTCCGAATATGCTGAATATAAAGCAGCAACCTTACCTTGCTCTAGAATGTTCATTATAACCTCTTAATATTAATGGTGAAAAAACAGCATTAAATCAAAACTCAGCTTACAGTTTTGATTTTACATAACCAGTAAGATCATCTAATGTTGAAATAGAATGATCTGAAAAAAGTTCAGCTTTAAGCATAATGCCATACGTTTCCAATACAAACACTTGAATTTCCACATAGTCAAGGCTGTCAAATTTAAGTGAAATAAAATAAGATTCTGGTGTTATCTCTTCCTCTTCTATATCCTTCATCATTAATATTCTATTTTTTATTGCAGTAAAGATATCACTTTGTGTTGGCATTTCGCTTTCCTTTTATTTCATCTTAGAGATAATTGAAATCTTTGATACAAAAATAGGGTTTTTATCATATAAACATCGATAATAAAAAATACGGATATAATCTTTAGGGCCATTCTTAATCAATAAAGGAGGATTTAATTCAACACAGACATCCGGAGAAGATAGTAATATTGTACTATTAACAATGTCCTCCCTGATCTTAATCGCTTGTCCGGTATGCAAAGTAAAAGATCGATTCAGATAATCCTGTAACTGGTTAAAATGGTAGTGTTCAAAATCAAGAAAACTTGTCGAATTAATAACAAGATGAAAAGCAAGCGCATCCAGAAACCATCCAATAGATGTGACACTGGGGAAATAATGTCTAAAGACAGCATATTTTTCACAAACTCCTTTCCTTGTTATCGTCAATTTCTGGCAGTTATCTTGAACAATCCAATTTTCAATTGACTCCATTGTATTTTCTACCCTGGTATTGCCAGATAACGCACTTTTTCTGCACGGATTTTCCAATTTAAACGTTTTGCTTTTAGTATCAATTCTCAACTGATGTGGCAATGCAGTATAAACATATTGACGGAATGACGTATCAATATTCAGTATTCTAGATGTAAAAGCGGAGGTTAATTGAGAGAACTGTTGCCTGACATAAAGCAGACTCAACATTCCCTGCACGGGGTACTGCTGCATATTGTGTAAAAATCCACTTTTCGCCGAATAATGGATAGGATTAAAATCCCCAGAGAAATTCGACCAATGTTCAATATCTTCCATTTCAAAAATCAACATATCAGTTACCTTATCTTAGAGATAACCAACGCAGCGTTATGTCCCCCAAAACCTGCACTGATATTAAGCGCCACTTCTGGTTGAGCGGTGTAGCAATGTTGATTAGGTAAATAATTAAGGTCGCAATCTGGATCAGCCCGATGTAAATTCAATGTTGCTGGCAAGCAATTTTCAGTTAATGCCTTTACACAGACAATAGTTTCGAAACTACCGGCGGCAGCAATAAGATGACCGGTATAAGATTTTGTGCTTGATATAGGTACCTGATAAGCATATTGGCCTAGTGCTGCTTTAATTGCCTGAGTTTCATAAAGATCATTTAACGGTGTAGAAGTACCATGAGCATTAATATAGTCAATATCTTCCAGCGAAATCTGCGCCTGCTCGATGGCTTTGGTTATCGATAATATTTTAGGTTCAATATCTTCTGTCGGCCGGGTTAAATTAGCGGCATCTGAATATTGAGCGTAACCTTTGATTTCCGCCAGAATCGTTGCCCCACGCGCGACGGCCGAATCATAATCTTCCAGACAAACCACCGCCGCTCCTTCGGCCAATACAAATCCAGAGCGATCAAGACTAAATGGACAACATGCAAGATTGGGGTCCGTTTGCTCTTTCGACAATGCATTCAGTACATCAATACTCCAAATATTACATTCTCGAGTAAGTGATTCAGCGGCCCCGGCAATCATACATTTTGCCCGCCCTGAGCGAATAATTTCAAAGGCATCACCTATCGCCATTGTACCCGTTGCGCAAGCAGCCATAATGGTATTCTGATAACCACGTAGTCCATACATGATAGAACACGCCGCCGTCATGGAACTTGGCATGGTGATAAGATTACTCATGGGATGAGCTAATTTAACTTCCTCATACTGGCAGGCATGATCTCCGGCATTATCGACAGCTCCCCAGCCACTGCCAAGTATGATCCCACATTCGTATTTATCGTAATATTCAACAGGTGATACGTTCACACCAAATGCTTGGGTAAAAGCTTGATAAGTCGCTTTCAACGCCATTTTTCCGCAGTCAGAAAGCATATGAGTCAACTTTTTTGGTAATAACTGATAACGTGATGGATTGGGTGCAAGGAAAGAAAAGAAACGTGAATTAATGAATGAGTCAGGAAATTCAATTCTGCGAAATTGATGTTGTTTCTCGATAATACTTTGCCAACATGATTCAATATCTTCACCAATTGGTGTTACGGCGCCCATACCTGTAATAACAACTCTTTGAGTTCTCTGCATATTGATTACCATTTATACATGGATTGATAATGTCAATTTTTATAGCTATAAAATAGGCTAATGAAGACATATCACCATAATCATAAATAAGTATTTTCAATACTCCTGGCTAATATAATCGTTATTTGTGAATTACATAAAACTAACTGATAGATTATTTTACCCATGTAATAAAACCGATGATAAATATCCATAAACAAATATATTATTATTTTAATATCATTATATTCAGCCTACAAAATAATTGATTACACCATATTAGACTGTATTATCATGGTAAATCCTAAAAATTTATTTACCATTAACTCATTATTCTGTTTAATAAAGCACATCATTGTATAAAAACAAAATATAAATAATGACTTTAATTATTGCACAGTTGTTTATTTCATAACATATGAATTCAATGATTATATTAATAATCTAACAATGTGATTAAAGAAAAGAGAAATAGTAAATATTTCACATCATCCCTGTGAATAAATACTGAGGTACATTGCCCAATCTTTCTCTGCATCAAATCTGCATCAAAACATATACCCTGCCCCCTTGTTTGTAATATACTACCCACAACTGGATAAATACACAGCATTATAAGTCTTCATTGTCCAGTTAATGTAATAACACCGGAGACAACATATGGCTGAAACAGGCAAGGATACAGGAGTGTTCAGTGGTAACAAAATCTGAGGCAAGCCCTGACTCAGTGATAAAGCAGCAGTTCGATACCCTCACCGTCGATAAAATTACGCAAAGTATCATTATCATCTCAGCCGGCACAGTTTTTTACCGGCTACAAGAGGGTAAACACGGAGGCAATGGAGTATTCTTTAACCGAGATGGAGGACATACCCGGTACGGGTTAACGAACGGCATAGATGGCAATTTATATCTTGCCAGTTCTCCAAGAACATCGATGAAGGAGGTGTTTCAACGTCTGCCAGCTATTACAGACCGGGAACTGGATGGGTACCATATGGCTACATTGGTGATAGAGAAAGATCTACGTATTGTAGACATTACCCGGCTTGCGCCGAAAATGCATATCACCGCCCATCAACTAACCGGCACAGACTACCGGATCACACAACAACTCGCGGCAAAGCTATCACCGCACGCGGATGGACTGACCTACATGTCTAACGTCACGCTTGAACCCTGCATCGTGCTCTGGCATGACGATCCTTCTGGCAAAAGCGTGATACGCACCGAGGAACTCAAGGTGCTCAGGGAATTTGAGTATGAAGGAGAAATTGCCGAGGATATCCTGGTGAACGACCTGGATATTCCCGTAATATGATAAAAGAGGGAGCCGGCGTGTGCCCGTTCCCTCTCTTTTTACTATGCAGCATCTTGAGTGCCAAATAACTTGGCTAAACGGATTATCTGTTGAAGCTTGTCATCCGAAACACCATCTCTCAGCAAATCAATAACAGTGAACTCTTGACCTTCTGGTAAACGGTGATCCAGTACATTACGTTTCTGCACGAAAAATCCGTACTGCATCACACCGCTAAAGTGATTAAGATGAAACAAGATCTCCGTCACCCCCTTGAACACACCTTTTTCGCCTTTGCTTTCATCATCGGTGAACTGAAAAGCCGGATAAATAAACTCACCATCGTATTCCAAGGCCAGTAATTTACCTGTGTCCTTTTTCTTTTTAACTGTTACTTTACTGACACCGAGCAAACTCGCTACCTCAGCAGAATTTAACACACCACCATTTTCACGCACGTTGTCAAAAAAGCGCGCACGGCTACGCACACGATTGAGTAACCTCTTCTTCTCCGGCGTCAGTTCAGCAAGCGCCCGTGCGGGTATCGCCAAAAACAACATATTCATCAGAAACTGATTATCCGGCAACGCTAGCTGACGCTTGATGTTAACCTTACCCTTACTGCGAATACCATCAGCCAGTTCCTTAATGATATTCACAAGGCGATCAGCCGCTATATCAGCGTCATCGTACTCATGATGAGGTGCCGCTACGTTATTACCGAGTCTGGTCTTCCTATATACAGTTTGCATAATGCACCCCAAGTTAACGATTGACAGCATAAAGAATATACATTCAATCGTTAACCAATGCAAACTTTATCCATCTGTGTCGTGTGCTATTTCTCCTCTTAGTATCAAGAACAACCTTCATCAGCGAATTGTGAATTCATTCACAAAACACGATTTTAAAAGTTAAAAACCAACTAATATCTGAAACAGATAATACTGTCGTTAAATAAATTTTTTTAATCAAAAAATTAACAATGTTCATATGGATTTTTATAAAAATAAGTCATTAAGGTTATTTTTATCACTCTTTAAACAGGGTGATTAGAAAAATAAAATTATCAGTCAACGACATCTGGAATGAAATAATACATATTTATACCCTATAGATTTCAAGATGCATCGCGACGGCAAGGGAGTGAATCCCCGGGAGCATAGGTAACTATGTGACCGGGGTGAGCGAACGCAGCCAACAAAGAGGCAACTTGAAAGATGACGGGTATAGCTATAATTACTTTTGGCTTCACGTTCAGTCGAATTACTTACCCTAGATCCGATTTCAGATGTTACAACTTGCAACATTAACCTGAAAAAAATGCGTTATTATTGGAGAAATCATGATGAAAAAAACAATAAAAAACATATCCTTATTTACAGGAATTATGCTTGGAAGCTTGACATTAGCTCATGCAGCAATTATTCCACCCAGTACACAACTGGCAACCAACCAGAATATTGTTCGTCATAATGGTTCAGAACCTGCTTCTCTTGATGTGCATAAAGTTGAAAGTGATGTTGAGTTTGATATTATAAACGACTTTTTTAGTGGATTAATCAGTATAGGAAATGATGGTAAGTTTAATCCTAATTTAGCTATCCGTTGGGAAACTAACGATAATAAAACCTGGGTATTTCATCTAAGAGAAGGAATAAAATGGTCTGACGGTTCACCTATTACCGCTCATGATGTGGTTTTTAGTTGGAGACGTTTAATTGATCCTCAAATGGCGTCCCCGTATGGCAGTTATATTGAAAACATGTATATAGTAAATGCCAAAGATATTCTTGCTGGTAAGAAAAAAGTCGATGAATTAGGCGTAAAAGCATTGGATAATTTAACGGTAGAAGTAACATTAGAGCAACCGTTATCCTATTTTTTAAATATGCTAGCACACCCCGTTATGGTTCCTATCAGCCAAAAAGCGGTTGAGAAGTATGGTGAAAAATGGACTCAACCAAATGTATTTGTCAGTAGTGGCCCATTCAAACTCTCTGAATGGATCGTCAATGAGAAAGTGATTGGCATCAGGAATCCACAATATTGGGATAATGAACACACCGTGATTAATAAAGTCACCTATCTTAACGTCACATCAGAAACAGCGGTGGTAAACCGTTATTTAGCAGGAGAAATAGATATTACAAAGGGTATTCCATCGGTTTTATTTAAATCATTAAAAACCAAGTTAGGTAATCAAGTTCATATTTCACCTAAATTAGCTGTTTATTATTACGAATTTAATACCCAAAAAGCCCCTTTTAACGATATTAGAGTCAGACAGGCATTAAATCTGGCTTTAGACAAAGATATCATAACAAATAAAGTTTTAGGGCAAGGCCAAAAGCCAGCCTATAATAATACTCCACCAAATATAGGCGGAATGAACTTAAAACAGCCTGATTATGCATCATGGACGTTGGCAAAAAGAATTGAAAAAGCCCGGCAGTTATTGAATGAAGCGGGTTATAACAGAAATAATCCATTGAAATTTAATCTTCTTTACAATACATCAGAGGATCATAAAAGGATTGCTATTGCCGTCACCTCAATGTGGAAGAAAAATCTGGGCGTGGATGCTGTTTTACAGAATCAAGAATGGAAAACAATGTTAGATACCATGCATCAAGGTAATTTTGATTTGGTAAGATACGCATGGATATCTGATTACGATAATCCTGCTTCGTTTTTAAATAATTATGTCACCAATAGTTCTAATAATACATCATTATATCATAATGATATTTATGATATAATGATCAGTAAAGCCAAAGCAACAAACAACATAGAATATTTCCAGCAAGCACAAGATATTCTTACAAAAGATGTCCCAGCAATTCCTATTTATTACTATGTTAGCGCCAGATTAATAAAACCTTATATTGGCGGATATTATATCAGCCCACTTGGTCTTATGTCATCGAAAGATCTCTATGTTATTAAGCATTAATAAGAGATGTTTGTAAGATTAAAATAAAGATTACGGTTTTTTAACCGTAATCTCAGACCGCTGATACATCCCCCGCCGGAGCCGCTCTGAATTCGATATTTTCCAGCAGGAAGCGCCGGACTCTCCCGTATTGCTCCACCATTTCATCATGAAAGTTAGTATCCGAAGGCCGGGCGATTTCGTTAATAAATGCGATGGTATCTACCAGTTTACTCCGAGGAACTTTCGTAAATATGGCAGATCTGAGAAGTAGGAGAGCATAAAAAGCTGTGGGGCATTTATGTGGTAAGGAAAACTGCCTGTTTTACGTTCAGTTATTGGGTAAAAAATAATAAATCGCCTTGCAATTTACTATAATTCGCTCTATAAATTACAGTAGTCTACATTGTGAAATATTCAGAAATTGCGAGGTGACAACATGGCTGAAACTATCGACCACGGCACCCTCTCACATCTAGTGGAGGCCGGAGCCGTTAAAGGAGCGCACATCGTAGGCCAGCCAGGTGGCTGGGCCGTGATAGTGCGCTATGGAATGCACGAACGACCACTGGCCGCACAGCGCAGCCGCAATGTGCGGCTGTTCCGCAAGTTTGAAACGCTGGTTTCCTATCTCAAAAAAATTGGTATTGCCCGCTTCGACGTGGATTCATCAAACTACGCCCCCGCTCCCCCCAATACCTCAACGCGCAGGCCAGATCGTGCCGAAGCGCTCAAGCGTACCCACGAGGCTGCTGCATATGATGCATGGTTTCGTGAGCAGGTGCAGCAAGCCATAGATGAACCCGGTCCGGGTATCCCTCACACTGATGTCAAGGCCAAATTTGCCGCCAAACGTGAAGCCTTGCGTAAACGCATTGTACAGGGTCGCGCATGAAAATCATTTGGCGAAAGATCGCGGAAGCAGATCGAGAACGTATCTTTGATTACATCGCACAAAACAACCCCAGCGCCGCACTTGAGCTTGACGCAGACTTTGATGCTAAAATCGAACTCGCTGCGCAGCGGCCTAAACTGTACCGCCCCGGCCGTGTGCACGGTACCCGTGAAATCGTCGTGCGGCCTAATTATGTGATTGTCTATCGCATCAAGGATGAAAGCGGTACGCTGGTTGTGCTGCGCGTACTCCATGCGGCCCAGCAATGGCCCCCGGCCAAGTCCTGACAGCTCATATTTCCTCAATTAGGCCGATGTGATCGCCCTCCGATGCGCCATTTTTGCCCTTGCCGTACCACATGCCCCCTTTATCCAGCAATAAAAAATAACTCAGTCACATCATCTTAAGCAACATAACGGGATCGATAGCAGATCGATAGCAGGACGGTCATTATTGCGGCAATACAACGGGGCAACTAGTTCGCGGATAAATTCGAAATCAATGGCAGCATCGACTTTACGGACCAAATGATTTTTAGGAACCAACTCGTCAAGCGAGAGCGTTTCTGGTGGGAAAGTCTGGAGAGGGGGTGTTCTTAACATGGTGGCAAGCTCCGTTGAATGAACGGAACTTAATTAAAACAAAGTACCGGATAAAAAACCAGCACTTTGTCAATAATCTGAGATTACGGTTTTTAACCGTAATCTTTCTTAGAGGCTATCAAAGTCACGCCCACTCTACGCCGGACACCACCTGCGCAGGATTAGCAAGTAATTTCCGTAAATTACGCATTTCTCTTCCCTGATTAATCGCGACAGCACCGACTAAAACTTCATTTTCTGTACCAAATAAAATGGCCTTATCTGATTGCAAATCACCCTGGATATGCCACTCTTCAGCCTGCATGTTACCAACCATTTGGATGTTAATGCCCCACTGATCGGTCCAGAACCACGGCGCGCCTGGCTGAGGGGGGTCCAACCCCATCATGGCATGCGCGGCAATGGTCGCCTGACGGTTAGCATTTTCCCAAGTTTCACGGCGCTGTAGATCACCTGTCAGCGGTTCTCTCTGAAGGCAAACATCCCCGGCAGCAAAAATATCCGGTTCAGAAGTCTGGCAACGGCTGTCAATGACGATTCCGCCATCAGTCACCAAACCGGCATCAGCGGCAAGCTGATCCCTGAATTCAGCGCCGATACCATAAATAATAATATCTCCGATCACCTTTTCACCGGTGTTCAATATAAGCACTAATTCACTCCCTTGCTTTTGTGCGGAAACAATATTGGTATCAAGGAAGAATTGTACCCCTTTTTCCTGATGACGATTCAAAAGATAATCCTGCAATAATGGAGGAGCACAACGCCCCATGATGTTATCTGCCTGTTCGATAACCGTCACGTTTGCCCCCAATTCACAAGAGGTTGCCGCCAGTTCCAGGCCAATCACACCACCACCAACAATCAAAATCCGTTTGTCTTTTTTCACCGCCTGACGTAAACGTTGCGCATCATCCAGCGTCCTCAAGGTATAAATATTTTCACCCAGCTGATCGAGCAGCGGAAATCGTCTGGCTCTTGCCCCCATAGTGAGCAGGAGTTTGTCATACCTGAGCTTGCCGCCATTTTCTAAAACAGCACAATGTTTCGATGGCATAATCTGGCTGACCAACTGGCCTATGCGCAGATCTATCTGGTTTTTCAGATAAAAATCTTCGGAGAACAGGTATTTAGGCGCTTCCTCTGGGTTGATTAAATAGTCTTTTGATAAAATTGGCCGCTCGTAAGGCGCATGATATTCCTTACCAATTAAAATAATATCGCCATCAAACTGTTGCTGCCTTAAGGTTGCGGCGGCCATAGCTCCCGCTTGCCCTGCTCCAACGATAATAAAAGTCTGATTCCGCATATTATGCTCCTATCTGAGTGACAGGTTGAGCACTGACCATTGCCATCCCTGCCAGCCACTCCTTAATAGGTCGGTAATAATGCCGTTGCGCTTTATATTCGCCATAAACAGAAAGCGCCGCAAAAGCCGCAATCCAACAGCGAATTTCCTGTCCACCTTTCCCGCCCTGAATGGCGATTCCCCCCTCTGTTAACGAAGCAAGACGCCGAATATCGCCACTACAAAAAATACGCAATAACTCGTCATCCCACTGTGGATTCAACGGAGCAACGACATTCTCGCCACGAGCCAACGATTTTCCAACCTCAATTACCCGGATTTGCCGTTTTTGACGCACTTCTTTTGTCGGATTTCTCCCGGCAATCAACCCTTCTTCAACTTCCGGCGAAACCTGTCCCATTTGTGGTATCGGAGGATCATGTGATAAGCCACCAGAACCTAACAGCAATACCCGCTGATCTGTTGTGAATAGGAATTGACCCACTGCACGACCTAACTCAACAGCACGACGGCATGTCGGTAATGGTTTAGCTGCACAGTTAATAAATATTGGGATAGCTGGATAACGCTGTAACTCCTGACAAAGCAGCATCAATGGTTGAGTAAAGCCGTGATCGACCTGCATACGCCAGGAGTGAGCCACATCAATCCCTGAATCATATAAGGCAGAAATTAAATCCTTCGCGGTGTTTTCAGGAACATTGAGTGGACCTTTACCAATATCCCAATCCCCCACTGCATTCGCTCTTACTCCAACGCAAAATGCCGGCATGAGATCATAAAAAAAACCATTAAAATGGTCAGGAGCGAAAATCACTATCAATTGTGGATCGTAGGCCTTTATCTGTTCAGCCAATTGCTGAAAAACCTGCCGAACATGCTTTTCTGTCGCCTCAGGCGGAGAACCAAAACCCATCAAAGGTGTGTGTGAAGTACAAATCAATTTAACGGTCATCTGAACTCTCCTTCTTGGTCGGAGACATCACTCCCGCTGTCGTTTGGCGAATGCCACGGATACTTAATCCGGCATCAGCCGTTATCATCACCCCCGTTAAAGTGCGATTATTGGCACGGGAAGCCAACATGACATACGGACCGGTGAAATCTTTTGGCTGAGGTATGAATTGCAAAGGCAAAATTGCACTGAGACTTTCTAATGACAGGTTATCTGTAATACATCTATCTTGCTGAGATAGTGAAGCCGCCCCACGAAGATCACTTGGCATACCACAAGGCGCAACACCATTAACCCTGATAACTGGCGCTAATTCATAAGCTAACTGGCGGATCACGCCGACCGCACCGTGCTTGCTGGCGGTATACAATACCCCTCCACCACCAGAAAACCATGACGAGTTTGACAACGTAAAAATCATGCTGCCTTCTGATGCGGTTAGCGCCGGTAACGCGGCTTTAGCCCCTAGAATATACCCTTTCAGGTTAACACCCATCAGCTCATCAAATCCTTTATCAATCTGCTCTGGTGAGGCGTCAAGCAGGCTGATTTTGTGATCCCATATCCCGGCATTACCAACAAAGCAGTCTAGTTTGCCAAAACGCCGAACAGTTTCAGCCACTGCTCGTTCATTGTCCTCAAAAGAGGCAACATCACCGTGAATAACACAGATATCGTTACCAAAACAGTGTGCCAAAGCTGTCGCTTTTTCTGCCGATAACTCCAAAACGCCCACTTTGGCGCCTTCAGCAATAAAACGCTCTATTAAAGCCAAACCTAAACCGGAGCCACCGCCTGTTAATAAAATGACTTGATCTTTGATCCAACTCATTATTGCTCCTCCGATACAGTGATATAAATGTTTCCGTCTTTAACAACAACAGGATAGGTCTTCAATGGATCTGTAGCAGGAAGGCAAAGTGCCTTCCCGGTTCTAAGACAAAAACTGGCCGTATGCAGTGGACACTCAACTGTCGCATTGTCTTCCAAATACCCTTCGGATATAGAGGCATTACCATGACTGCACCGGTCATCAACAGCAAAGAATTCGCCATCATAGTGAAACAACGCAATATCCGGTGTGTATTCAACCTTACGCGCTCCTCCGTCGGGCAATTCTTCAACAGTACATACGAATAATTGACTCATCAGAATAAGACACTCAAGTTATGGAAAGTTAAGACTGCCTGATCCAAGGTAATTTCACGTTTGCAAATCAGCCAGCTATCCGTTTTCGGATGACGGCGAACACAATCCAGACGCTTACCAACATAAAAAGCTTCATCTCGCTCTTTTTGTGAACGGTACAGCAAATAATTGGACTGAACATGAAATTGGTCAGGCAAATCCGTTTCAGTAATCACTAAGTTTGTCAGTAGATGACGTGTACGGGATGGGGGTTCCTCTGCCCATGCCATACCGGTCTCCAACCGAGCTATCCGGCGTTCAAGCTGAAATTTATTGTCATTGAACAACCAAGTAGTTGGCGGCTGGATACTCTTACGGCGATCGCGGGTTTGGGCATTAACAATAGTGCGCATGGTATAGCTGAGATCTTCTGATAACAACTCAAGCCAATCGCGAAATCTCCACTCATCCAGCAATGTAATTTCGTAATACAAGAACTGGCTTATTTCATAGTGCAGTTCCGACGATACCCTTTTTTCCTGATTAACAATTAACTCTTTCATTTGACCAACTCCTGTTGATAAACCCGGCTTTTTTCCTCTATCTCATCCCAGGTTTCACTGGTGAGTAAGTCAGCCCAACGCTGATACATGCCACGGGCAACGGTTTCGGAAAAAACATAATTGGTCACACCCGGAATTCCATCATCCCGCACTCTTTCTTGTCCCAATCTCATTTCCATACACAAGGTGCTGTTACGGGCTTTGTAACCTCTAAGTACCTTCTGAATTTCCACCCAATTTTCTGAATCATCCTGTTCGAGAAAACCTGCCGGACCAAATGCACGGGTCGCACTGTTTTCAAAAGCGGCTTTTACTTCCGGAGAAGCGGCTTTATCTGCGATGCAGAACGCCCAAACTTCCACCTGATCAGGTCCACGTGGATGCCACACCCGCATGGTTGCAGTACCGTTAAGCCAGGAAAGTGTCGGGAAAATATTGTTGTGACCGGCAAGACGCAGTGCCCTGACTTTTCCCAACCGCTGCTCTACCTCGGCATAGGTTTCACGGTAGTAACGGGCAACGGCACCATCAACCCAAACGTTGGCATCGGGTTTTTCGGTCAAGAAAAATCCACAACCGTGACCATTCTGAGCAAATTGCACGGCATCTTTTGCCGTTTCCCAAACTGGTCGTGAAGTCTGATCAGCACCTAATGCTTTTTTATCGTCGCCATCCTTTACGCTCAAAACCTGTACGGCGGAGGCATGGCTGAATAAAGCATGGTATTGATCGCCGGCAAACTGTTCAGCGGGTAATTTCCAGTTACAATTGATCACCCACTTTTGCACACCACCAATAACCTCAGTTCCTCCTTCACGGCGATCAAGCACACCATCAAGATACCAAGCCATATCACCGAGATAATCAATCAGAGAGGGGGCTGTCGTATCCCAGTTACCAAAAATCAATCCTTTATAACTTTCCACACACGGCACTTCCTGAAGTCCCCATTGCTCTTTGCAAAGCCCATGTGGATAAGCGCACGCTTCCAACGGAACGTCGATTAATCGACCGTCCACACCATATGACCAACCATGATAAGGGCAAGTAAAAGCACGGGTATTACCGCTATCTGCGTAACAAACCCGCATGGAACGATGGCGACATTGATTTAGGAAAGCTTTAACGGAACCATTTTTTTGACGGACAACAACAACACTGTCCTCTCCCATATAAGTATTGAAAAAATCACCCGGATTGGGAATTTGGCTCTGATGAGCTAGAAACAGCCAACAACGGCCAAATATTCTTTCGAGTTCTAATTGATAGAGCTCGGGATCGATATAAATCTGAGGAGTTACACGACCGGCTCGGGCATCAATCAGGCGGTAAATATCTGAATCTTTGCTCAATGTCATATTATTCAGTCCTCAAGTAAAAGAAAAGTTGACTTTTTGCCAACATGCAAAATGAATGCTATTAATAGATTAATATTTTGTGAAATACATTGTTTGTTTAAATTAAGACTTTTTTTCGATATGTGAGGAAACAGCAATGGAATTAAGACACTTACGCTATTTTATTGCGGTGGCAGAAGAATTAAACTTTACTAAGGCCGCAAAAAAATTGCATACTGCACAACCTTCGCTAAGTCAACAAATAAAAGATTTAGAAGATTATATTGGTTCTACACTATTAGAGAGAAATAAACGCAGAGTCTCTCTAACCAAAGCCGGAGAAGTTTTTTTCCAACAAGCCCGGCTTATTCTTGAAAATGCAGAGAAAGCAAAAAAAATGGCCCGCAGAGCGGCACAAGAACAAATTGTGCTAACTATCGGATTTGTCCCATCAGCAGAAGTTAAAGTATTACCTGAAGTCATCCCAATATTTCGCTTAGCTCATCCTGGAGCAAAAGTAGAACTTATTAGTTTATTTAATCCAGGACAAGAAGAGAAATTATTACAAGGTGACATTGATGTCGCTTTCATGCGCCCGCCAATAAAGAGTGATTATATTGATTTTAAAGTCATTCTTAATGAACCGCTGGTGGTTCTGATGCCTGCTAATCACAGGCTAAGATATTGTGAGAAAATTTCAGTCAACGACCTACAAGGAGAAAATTTTATTACTCCTGATCCAACACAATCTGGTGTATTACAACAGATTATAGAAAATTATTTTACTGAACATAATGTCGTACCTAATATTATTCAAACAGCTAATAATATGCTATTAATTTTAAACATGGTTAGTCTAAATTTAGGGTGTGCAATAGTACCATTCTATATTACCAGCATCATGACAGATGCCGTTATTTGCCGGCCATTATCAGGATATTCTCCCACAATAGAGTTAATAATGGCATGGCGAAAAGACAATACATCAGAATTATTATCGCACTTAATAGATGTTGTTGAAAATAAATATCTGCAAGAATAAAAATAAGCATCATCGTTTTTTTCTTTCAGACTAGACATATTAAGTATTAGTGAATATTACCCGCTATCGTTATATTAATAACGTATTAATTTAAAATAAATAAGGAAGATATCATGATGTCAATATCAGCGAATCCTCAACATAAACTTATACAACCCGAATTACGTTCGCTTTGGTCTGCTATTGCCAGCGGTGAAATCCATCTACATTATCTCGATGTAAAAGGGATAAAAACTCGTGTTCTTGAAGCGGGTAACGGACCTACTCTGATTTTCTTGCATGGTATTGCAGGTCATTTAGAAGCTTATATGCGCAACATACTGCCCCATGCTGCCCATTTTCGTGTACTGGCAATTGATATGCTGGGGCATGGCTTCACGGATAAACCTGTCCGTTCCTATGAGATTATCGATTATGTGGAACACCTACGGGATCTTATTGAAACATTAAATCTGAAGAAAATTCACCTTTCTGGCGAGTCGCTAGGCGGATGGGTTGCAGCCCGGTTTGCGGCAAAATATCCGCAATATATTCACCGTCTGGTGTTGAACACCGCAGGTGGCATGATTGCTGATCCAAATGTGATGGAACGCCTGCGCACACTGAGCTTAAATGCAGTGAAAAACCCAGATCGGGAAGCTACCCGCAAACGCCTTGAATTCCTGATGGAAGATCCTGCAATGGTGACAGAAGACTTGGTTGAAGCCCGTTTTGCCATTTATCGTCAGCCGGGTATGTTGTCCGCAATGGAAAACATCATGTGCCTGCAAGATATGGATACCCGTTTACGTAACCTTTTGACCGAAGATGAACTGGCAAAGATCCAGGCTGAAACCTTAGTGCTATGGACTACACACGATCCGACTGCTGCGGTTTCAGTAGGTCAGCGTCTTGCCGGGCTTATCGAAAATAGCCGTTTTGTCGTGATGGAAAAATGCGGTCACTGGCCTCAATATGAAGACCCGGACACATTCAACCGGCTCCATATCGATTTTTTACTAAACGGCAACAAATAATGTCCCTTTCAGACGAGTGATATTCCAGTTGGGATGTCACTTCTGTGGTTTGAGCAGGAGCAACAACAGATGAATAACGTCATAACCCATCTTGGTGAAAAATTGTTTCAATCATGGCAGAGTCATCAAGCCATCGATCCTATCTCTAGTGAATATCCAGAACTAACATTACACGACGCCTATCTCATCCAGCAAAAAGTTATTGCTTACCGGTTGGAAACAACTGGAGAACGCATTGTCGGTAAAAAAATCGGTATCACTAGTCAAGCAGTTATGGATATATTGAACGTCGATCAACCCGATTTTGGCATTCTCACCTCAGATATGCATTACAAAAACAATGCCACTGTACCCATTGAGCAATTAATTGCGCCGAAAGCTGAAGGCGAAATTGGTTTTATCCTGAAACACAATCTGCGTGGACCAGGTATCACAGCAGGAGATGTACTCAGAGCAACAGATTATGTCGTGCCCTGTATCGAAATTGTCGATTCCCGTATCCGTGACTGGAAAATAAAAATCACAGATACTGTTGCTGATAATGCCTCATCAGGGTTATTTGTCATTGGCAATGGTGCCCGTATGCCCTCAGAAATTGATTTAGCTGCCGTGACAATAACGTTGGAGAAGAACGGTAAACTGGTTGACACTGGCATTGGTGCCGCTGCACTAGGACATCCAGCCAACTCTGTTGCCTGGCTAGCGAATATGCTAGGAACACTGAATATGGCGTTACTCCGTGGAGAAATCATTCTCTCTGGCTCCCTCACCACCATGGTGCCTGTTAATACGGGTGATCAGTTGAAAATTAACTTACTCGGTGTGGGATCTGCCAAGGTAAGTTTCGCCTGAAAAATTAGCTTTAGTCTCCAAATAGGAGTTATAAAAAGCCCCACCAAAGCTATTGGCAACTTAGTGGCAGGAGCGTATGTTCATTTAAAAGAAAATAACTGGACACTAAAACAAAAGATTGCATTGACATGCCGTATACTTTTTGAAATGGGACACGATTCTGGATTGGCCGGGCAAATAACAACAAGGGGTTCTGCGCAATATTGTCAGGAAAAGAAGTAGCTGGCCTTTTATATCCATGGTTAAACTTTTATGTTCATGCTCTGGAGACTGCACTCTAAGTGTCAGAAAGATACCCACTAAGCAGAGCGGCACATTTACCAAGAAAATCGATCTCCACGACAGATATTCGGTCAGCCACCCTCCTATGACAGGCCCCGCCACCAGCGCGATACCTCCCCAGCTTGCCCAGCTGGCAATGGCACGGGTTCGTTCTGTTTTATCTGTGTAGGTATGAGTGATCAAAGCAAGCGAACCTGGTACGAGTATGGCGGCGGAAATACCCTGAAGTACGCGACCGGTTAATAAAATAGCGGCTTCACTGCTAATTCCACACAAAGCGGAGGCGAGAGTGAATAATCCAAGCCCTGTAATGTAAACACTTTTTGAACCATAACGATCACAAAGGACTCCCCCTGACAGTAACAAACTTGCAAATAAAACCAGATAGGCATTTACAACCCATTGTAACGTTGTTACACCAAGTGAAAGACTCTCTTTAATAGTCGGTAAAGCTACATTAACTATGGACGAATCCAGAATGACGAGTATGTAACTTATATTAGCTGCGAGCAGAACATTACGCTTGTTACGCTTCATGTTGTCCATAAACATTCCCCCGATTCTGTATATTCGATTCCTTCGGAATTAAGAGCTGCCAGACAAGGTTCTACAATTTGGGTAATAATAGCATCATGCTGTGCAGAGGACAGTACTGGGGAATAAGCTCCCATACCACCAGTGTTAGGGCCTTTATCCCCATCAAGCAGCTTTTTATAATCTCGGCTTTCAGCCAGTGGTAGATAGTTTTTTCCGTCAAAGAGGATGGTGTAAGAGACTTCTTCACCTTCAATGAATTCTTCAACCAGCACTGGTCCGACATTTCTTGTGAAAAACTCTTCCAGAGTGTTTTTAACACGCTGGCGATCCTGGGCTATCACTACACCCGTTCCCCCATGTACCATACCGTCTGCTTTGATAACCACAGGTAAAGGTAATGTGTCAGCAAATTTCTGGGCCTGTTCCTGTGATTCACAAATTGCACTGTAAGGTGTAGGTATTTGATATTTTTTCATGAATTTTTTGGAAAAGCCTTTCGACCATTCAAGTCGGGAGGCTTCACGAGTTGGGGCAATGATGGGTAACCCACGAGATTTAAAGTAGTCGGCTACCCCAGCTGCCAAAGTTTGGGTCGGTGTGATAAGCGTAAAGTCTGCTTTTAGTTCCAGAGCAGCCCTAGCCAGCCCCTCAACATCTCCTGAAGACACTGGAATATCTTCCATTCCGGGTGCGCATGACGTAGCCGGATTACCTGGGGCTAACCATACTTTTTCTACTACAGAATCCTATAATAATTTCCATGCCAGCGCCTGTGCGCCGGCGCCTGAACCTGCTATAAGGATTTTCATTATAGTCTTCTCTCAAAACACAGGGTTAAAAGGAATCTTATCAGTTTTGCCACCGGACTAAATCATCAATCCAGTCGGCAAAATGTTCAATTCGTTCAGTAAGTTGTACATCACTGTTGCCGGTAATGATGGCGCTAACAACGTCATCGGTATAAGATGTTGCCTGTTGATAAATTTGCCCGACTCTCCCTGATAAGCAGAGTGTGGATATCCAGTCATAAGGAACTGAATCTGGCAAAGAAATCAGATATGCCGGACGAACAGGAACGCGAATTGATGCTGCGAATTCTCTTGGTTCAGTCCAGACTTTCAGTACGTCATTGATACCTGCACAACTCTGTATCCAAGCTTTATGTATATTTATCCCCCAGGTGTGTTCTATTAACTCCCCCGTAAGTGAACCCACAGTACGGGCCGCGATCTCGCATAAAATTAATCGGTCATCGGCGGTGTGGAATATTTCGGCATGAAACTCGAGGGTAGGCGCAGCAGGCAACGCTGATATAGTTCGATAGGTAATACTGTTCAGTCGCTCTGCCAAGGGGGTAGCAGGATCAATAGTACGGCTGCCAAATATACCTGCATGCTGGTAGTCAAGAGCATTATTGATATAAGCGCAGGGAGCAAAAAATGAGTCTCCTGCTTCATTAATTACACCGTTAACATGATACATATTTCCAGAGATGAACTTTTCTACCATCCAGCCATCAACGGTTCTGTCGCGGAAAAAATCGGATACTTCTCTGAGACTCCTACATACCTTAACGTATTTCGAGTTGCATCCATCCACCGGTTTTATCACAACCGGGAAATTATGCTCTTCACTGAAAGTTAGAACATATAGTTGTTGAGAAAAAGGATTTCTCCAAGCTCAAGCATAAATTCGAGTCTGAACTCTGGGCGGTTACATATTTCATAAAATGCGTGGAGTCCAGCATCAAGTGCGTCAGGGAGAGCTAGTCCCTGAAGTTTTGCTGCTGCTCGCATATAAGCACCGAGACACATAGAGCTCACCCTACCTGACATTTTTGAGAAAATCGGAATTTTGTATGACGTGCAGGGAAGTTTACTAGAAGAGCGTTCAGCTGTAGCGTAATAATATCCTTCAAAAAGGGCGTCAAGTAGTTCTGGTTTTTCCCTTAACATTTGATTGTAGATGGCTAGGCCACTTACGATTTGAGTCAATCCCCCTGAAGCAGCCCCCCCTCAAACACATAAGCCCAACAATTTCAAAGGTATCCGAATGAAACCCAAGCTCCCTATTAGACATATAGCCTCGATTATTTGGATTATTTTTCTCATTTCTTACATGCCCTATCCTGTGACCTTGTGAGTTTTGTACGACTGGACGTCAAAGACCTGTTCCAATTCCCCAGGTTTCATTAAAACAAGAGACATGGGAAGTCCATATCCTGAAACAGACTTTGCAAGGCAGATGATATCCGGTTTTATTCCTGCTTCTTCGAAACTGAAGAAAGTGCCTGTACGACCACAACCAGCCTGAATATCATCAACAATAAGCAAGATATTGTTTGCAGCTGCGATCTCTGCTACACTCCGTAACCATTCTACGCTCGCCACATTGACTCCACCCTCTGCCTGAATAGTTTCCAGAATAATTGCTGCAGGCAAGTCAATACCGGAACCCGGAGAAACTAGCATTTTCTCCAAAATGTCCAGTGACGTGTCATTCTGACCAAGGAAATTTTCGAAAGGAAGGCGTACTATATTGTTCAGGGAAACACCTGCCGCATTTCGTTTTTTCTCTCTGGCTGTGGCTGCAAGAGCACCCAGAGACATTCCGTAAAACGCATTGGTGAATGCGACAATGTCGCTACGTCCCGTCATTTTACGTGCGATTTTCATTGCAGCTTCAACTGCATTGGTTCCTGTCGGCCCGGTAAACTGAAAACCCCGTTCAGCAATACCTAAGTGTATAAGAGCATGCAATACGGGCTTGTAGATCATTGGAACAATTGCTTCGGCCCCCAAGCAAAGTGCAGCTAAACCATCAGCAATTTCTCCTGAGCGGCAATAATTCAGGACACACGAAGCAAAATAAGAGGTTTCTTCAAGTATAGGAACAGAACTGACCTGTGCACCTATTTCCATCAATGAACGCTGAAACAACTCAGCATGAGTGACTTTTCCCTCTCCATTTATCCCCATCTCTTCACGTAAATTTTCCATCAGATGATGAATATCATTGAAGTTATCAATATGGCTGATCAGAGCACACAAAAAGCGAGTGAAATTACGTGAATAATGATGATGTTGAATCAAGAAATAACGCATTCCGGACAGAGTGATTCGTTCTTCATTCATTGCGATGAGTAACGGGTGATTAACCAGTTTTTTCACCGCATCTATATCCAGCCAATTATCCCAGAGTCCTTCTTCAGTCAGTAATCCTATTTTTTATCAGGTAAAGTTACAGTTTGATTTTGTTGTTCACTCACCTTGCCTCTCCTGTTTTTGAAATAAAACGCATCTCTGCTCTCTATCCCTCTATAACAAATAGTTCTTTACTAGCAGCAACAGAATAAGTACTGCGGTGCTTATAACTTCTTAGCAACCAAACAATGCCAACGAAAATAAACATTTCATTGATTAAACCATAAATTATCTTAACAAGCATTTCAATAAACTATTAATCACGCAAAGCAATAAATATTCAACCATTTGAAAAATAAAATTAATATCTTTATGGGAGTATGGTAAGTACCAATATCGACTAATTTTTTATGAAATAATTTCAAATTGAAATAATTACTCATTGATATTACGTAATGTATATAAATAGATACATGGACACCGACTCGATTCAAGTAGATGAATAAATCTTCTGGCAACGAAGTCGCAAACATATATTCAGCTTCAATGAGCCCGGATGAAAATCCGTACTCTCTTCTGCCCTCATTATTTCAATTGATGCTATAGGGTTAATTCTTATCGCATTAAGTTACGTTTTAACAGTAATTAAAGACGGATTACTGTCTATTGTCGATATTGGTTCGCCATCGAAGGACTAGCAAATCTACTTTCAGCAATATCATTCACACTGCAATTGATATTTCGCAAAACATAATAATCAGGTTGCTGTAGCTGTGCTGGTTGAGCAGGAAAAGGATCTTTTAATGTTTTGTCATTTATCAGTAATATTATCGATAATATCATAAATATTAATGAAAAATTACAACCCCTTAGCCTTGAGATGGCAATAGCAGAACATCAGCTTTATACATACAACGCAATAATTTCTTATGGATAGAATAAACAGGTAATACATTTTCCTAAATAAATTGCAGAAAGCTATTATAGCTCTTACCAGAATCATCAAGAAATGCTAAAGTTGAAGGATATGAATATTTCAAATGAGCATGCCATAATGATCCAGGAAAAACGTGTTATTCGTCGAATCCAGTCTGGTGGTTGTGCGATCCACTGCCAGGATTGTAGCATTAGCCAACTGTGTATTCCTTTTACCTTGAATGAGCACGAGCTTGACCAGCTTGATAATATTATTGAGCGTAAGAAACCTATCCAGAAAGGGCAAACGTTATTTAAAGCAGGTGATGAGTTGAAATCTCTTTATGCTATCCGTTCTGGCACAATTAAAAGCTATACCATTACTGAAGAAGGTGATGAGCAGATTACAGGTTTCCACCTCGCAGGGGATTTAGTCGGTTTTGACGCCATCCTCAATACTCAGCATCCAAGTTTTGCTCAAGCTCTGGAAACATCAATGGTCTGTGAAATTCCGTTTGAAACACTCGATGATCTGTCCGGCAAAATGCCTAATCTCCGCCAGCAAATGATGCGCTTGATGAGTGGAGAAATTAAAGGCGACCAAGAAATGATATTGTTGTTATCTAAGAAAAACGCTGAAGAACGGTTAGCCGCATTTATTTATAATCTCTCTCGTCGTTTCGCTCAGCGTGGTTTCTCACCAAAAGAATTCCGTTTAACCATGACCCGCAGTGATATTGGTAATTACCTGGGTTTAACGGTTGAAACTATTAGTCGTCTGCTTGGGCGTTTCCAGAAAAACCAAACTCTCGGTGTAAAAGGTAAATACATCACGATTGAAAACATGGATAAGTTGTCTGAGTTAGTCGGAAAAAAATCTGTTTCAATTACCTGATCTTAAAACCAGATCATCTTATTTTGTTGATCTGGTTCTCCTCTGACCTGTTCGGTTTGCTTATATTGGTTTATCTTTAGTATTGAAGCGTGTTTTGTCTAGCCTCTGTGAGGATACTATTATGGCAAACTATCAAAACCTTTTAGTTGCAATTGACCCAAGTCAGGACGATCAACCGGCATTAAGACGTGCAGTTTATATAGTGCAACGTAACGGTGGCCGGATTAAAGCTTTCTTGCCCATTTATGATCTCTCTTATGAGATGACCACCTTACTCTCCCCAGAAGAAGGTAGTGCTATGCGTAAAGGTGTTACCAGCCAACGCACTGCCTGGCTTAAACAACAAGCGTACTACTATCTGGAAGCCGGTATTGATATTGAAATAAAAGTGGTATGGCATAATCGACCTTATGAAGCGATTATCCAGGAGGTCATTACAGGTGATCACGATTTACTTCTGAAAATGACGCATAAACATGACAAGCTTGGCTCCTTGATTTTTACCCCACTTGACTGGCAGTTACTCCGCAAATGCCCATGTCCAGTATGGATGGTAAAAGATCAGATATGGCCGGACCAAGGCTCCGTTGTCGTCGCGGTCAATTTATCTAATGAAGAATCATACCACCATGAACTGAACCTGAAACTGGTTAAGGAAACTCAAGAACTGGCAAATCAAGTAATGAAAAATCCGGAAATTCATTTGGTCAGCGCTTATCCTGTTGCGCCACTGAATATCGCTATTGAGCTACCCGATTTCGATCCAAGTGTTTATAACCATGCTCTACGTGGCCAACACCTTATTGCCATGAAAGAATTACGCCAAAAATTCTGCATTGATGAAAAATATACTCATACCCATGAAGGACTACCAGAGAGTGTTATTCCCAAAATGTGCGATGAGATGAATGCGGGCATTATCGTTCTTGGTATCCTCGGCAGAACTGGGCTGTCCGCTGCTTTTCTGGGAAATACCGCAGAACATGTGATCGACCATCTTAAATGTGACCTTCTAACGATAAAACCTGATGGTTTTGAATGTCCAATTAAAGCCGTTAAAGAGTGATAGTAATAGCATGACAACCATCCATTTGGCGATAAAACCCGAAACAGATTCTTATCCTAGGTTTTATCGCCAGATAAACGGCTCAGGCAGTGTAACACCCAAGATCTCCTCACGGGCTATACGCCAGAAAAGGCGAACACCCGCTTTAACTTGATAAGTTTCTTTTCCCAATACCTTAAAGATTAAACCACATTGATTAGGTAAACGACTGGTACCACTCGCTATACCCGTTTCAGCATCGTACTGAGGCGTCATGCGCGCCAGAATACGATCGTGGTGAACTTGAGGCGTGAGCAAGATCACATTGCCGAATACATGAAACGGCCCCATCACCCCTACGCTGTTCAACGGTTGTTTTTTCGGCTCCAGTACATAACGTTCCGCAAACAATATCTTGCCATCAAAATCAGTTGCCGTAATTCGTGATGAGTAAACATCAAATTTAAACCCTTGATCAGCAGGGTGGTATTTGCGACCGGACATAATAATTTCAGAATAAATCAATGTGGCAGTCGAGTGAATGGTTATTTGAGTGTCTGTGATAAACCGAGAACCACTGTGGGGTATAACCGGATCGGGCATCATTTCCAGATAGCCTCCCTGCTCTATCTGGATAGTTTGCACTTGCGCCGCATAGTTATTCACCATCGAATGAATCTTAGTAGCCGATTGGGTAGTAACATGACCAAACGCCTCTGGAGCAACATGAATGTCCAGCGCCAATCTATCTCCTTGTAAGATACATCCCGACGTGGAGATCATAAATACACACGGCATCTGCGGCAGTGCCTCATCCCAATACAGCGCCCGCTGCACCAAATAAGGAACCCGGCGTTTCATTTGCGCCAAAATGCTACGATCACCACGCCGGGCAAATCCCAACTGTAGATAGCCACTTTTACCGACATCACCGCTTGCCATCTGAGGCGGTTCATCCTGAAATAGTGCAAATTCCGGCGCGTTGGCACCAAGATTATTTGCCCGTTGATACACTTCGCCAATATTTTGCGGCGAGCTGGTGGAAGTCATTGTGTCGCCTGTAATGAATGGGTAAACAGGAAGTCACGCATGATCATATTTACCAGCGTTTCAACACCCTCACCTGTTTTGCAATTGGTAAGGATATAAGGGCGCTGACCACGCACAACTTGAGTGTCATGCTCCATCACCGCCAGGCTGGCGCCAACATAAGGTGCTAAATCAATTTTGTTGATCACCAGAATATCCGCCTGTACCAGACCCGGTCCGTTCTTGCGCGGAATTTTCTCCCCTTCGGCGACATCAATCACATAAATATAAAAATCTGCCAGCGCCGGACTAAAAGTGAGTGTCAGGTTATCACCACCACTTTCAATTAACACAACATCGCTGTCAGGAAAACGCGCCTCCATCTCCTCTACCGCCGCAATATTCATACTGGGATCTTCGCGCACCGCTGTATGAGGGCAAGCACCGGTTTCCACACCAAGTATCTTTTCTTCATCTAAAATGCCTTTCAAGGTACGTTTAACCTGTTTAGCATCCTCGGTGGTAACAATATCATTGGTGATAATCAGAGGTTTTATTCCGCGTTGAATCAAAATAGGTGTGATCACTTCAATAACGGCAGTTTTGCCTGAACCCACCGGACCGCCAATACCAATTCGAGTAATTTTTTTCACAGAGATTTCCTCACATGATTAAGAGGTGGTTAAAAGCAATATCAGGATTAAGTTAGTTACTGAACAGCCGGGTGAACGCGCTAACATGTAGTGCCGCTAGAACATCAGTCATAGGTGCATAAGATGTCATTTGGTCAATTCCCCCCTTTTCCGCCTCATCACAAAACAGTTCAATATCCTGATTTAATGAGAACAAGATACGTTGAATTTCAATATGGGTAACACGCATCAGGCGTATAGCCGCACTGAGTATCGTCATTGCAACGCCATATTGATGTATGACGATCACTTCACGTGGAGAAGCACCCAATGCGCTCATGACGACCGCCAAAGTAATCGGATAGGTACCTGCGGCAATATCGCTCTTTATTTGTGCTAACCACCATGCAATTAACGACTCACCGGTGACTTCAACTGCCATTTCCGCTAACTTTTTCCCCATCCGCGTAACCATGGTGCGACTTTCTTCATTTAATTTACGGTTAAGTACCGCCCAATCGTGGGAAATAGCAGCGTCATGCTGCCCACAATTCAGCGCCCGACACGCGGCTACGACTGCGCGGCCATCACTACTCACTGCCTGTAACAGCGCTGTCCGCGTAAACTCGCTTAACGTTGCCACGTCATACACGATTTTGCTCTGAATGGCTGATTCCAAACCGTTTGAGAAAGAAAATGCGCCAACAGGCAATACTGAATCCGCAAATTGCATGATTCTGATTAAGCGGAGAGCGTTCATTTTAGTTTAATCACATGCTGGTTCAGAAACGTATTATCGACATGAACGTGTGTTGCAGAATCCTCTGCGCCACCGAATAATAAACGAGCTTCGGCGTTACTAAGAGAAGGCAATATCTCTTCGCCTTTAACAAAGGAGTAAGGCAATGCGTGAAAACCATGGGTTTTCATGACTGAATCCATGACCTTAGTTGATACTGTTAGCGGAATATAAATCTGGTGATTTTTAATCACTGACTTCCAATGCTGGTTACCTAGGGCATGACCAAGTTCAAAGCTGGTTTTCATTACCGTCTCTGAATCTAGTGACAGCAATGATTTCAAATGAATAACCATCACATCACGCAAGCTCATCTGGACAATAACCGCCAGTCCTTTAGCTTCATCCCACAATAAAACATCGCCGTCAGACAATACCTGATGACGGTCAAGGGAAATACCTAAATCCAATCCGTTAAGGGTGGATTTACGACAACGGCTTTTTTGCGCTTCCCATTGCGAAAGCACCAAGATATCCGGCGAGATCCCTTGCAAGCGATCTCGCCAGAAAACATCTTTTTTGGCATTACCAAGAATCTGTTCAATAACAATCATAAGATAACTCCTCTGAACGCATGGATCGGTTAATCCAGCCAGAAAAAACACGCTCTGACCGGCAGCAAAAAATAGACTAACTAAAGAAATAGCGCTGATTGAGCGCGACTGTCCTGACCGGTTTTACTGTGGCATATTCACCATTCACCTTGACGGCAAAGGTTTCAGCATCCACTTCAATGGTGGGCGTTTCAGCATTACGCACCATATCTTTCTTAGAGATAGCCCGGCAGTTGCGAACCGCCATCACCTGACGTTCCAAACCAAGACTCTCTTTTACCCCCAGTTCCATTGCCGCCTGAGATACAAAAGTGACACAGGTTTCCTGAAGGGTTTTGCCTAATGCGCCAAACATCGGACGATAAAATGTCGGCTGAGGTGTCGGCAGTGAAGCATTTGGGTCCCCCATCACCGCCCAATTAATCATACCGCCTTTGATGACTAACTTAGGTTTTACGCCAAAGAAACGTGGCTCCCACAGCACAAGATCAGCCATTTTGCCCACTTCAACCGAACCGAGCACATGACTTATTCCCTGAGCAATCGCCGGGTTAATCGTAATTTTGGCAACGTAACGTAATACACGGAAGTTATCGTTATGTGCTGCATCTTCCGGCAACTTGCCACGAGCCGCTTTCATGGCATGAGCAGTTTGCATCACGCGCAGCCAATTTTCTCCCACTCGTCCCATTGCCTGAGAATCACTGGAAAACATCGACAGTACACCCATATCGTGTAAAACATTCTCCGCCGCAATGGTCTCCGGGCGTACACGGCTTTCCGAAAATGCAACATCAGCCGGCACTTTGGGATTAAGGTTATGGCAAACCATAATCATATCAAATAGTTCTGCCTGACTATTGATTCCGTAAGGCAATGTGGGATTAGTCGAGCTAGGCAACACATTCATCTGGCTGGCAACTTTAATGATATCCGGTGCATGTCCACCACCGGCGCCTTCAGTGTGGAAAGTATGAATAGTGCGACCTTCAAAAGCATCAATGGTATCCTCAACATAACCTCCCTCATTCAGGCTATCGGTATGTACCGCGACTTGAATGTCCATTTCATCCGCTACACGTAAGGCATTACGCAATGCAGAATTAGTTGCGCCCCAATCCTCGTGCACTTTCAGACCGGCAACGCCAGCTTTGATCTGTTCAACCAGCGGCGTTGCTACCGCAGCATGGCCTTTTCCCAAAATACCTACGTTAACCGGTAAACCTTCAAAAGCACGCAACATACGGTGGATATGCCACGGGCCGGCGGTAACAGTAGTGCCGTTAGTGCCATCAGTGGGGCCAACACCACCGCCAAAGAAAGTTGTCACACCATTGGATAAAGCATGTTCAGCCTGTTGAGGAGAAATAAAATGAATATGGGTATCGATGCCAGCGGCCGTGAGGATGAGATGTTCTCCGGATATAGCATCAGTACTGACACCAACCACCATACCGGGCGTAACGCCATTCATCATGTTGGGGTTACCGCTTTTACCTATCCCGACAATGCGCCCCCCTTTTAGGCCGACATCCGCTTTAATGACTCCTTGTCGGGCATCCAAAATCGTGACACTGGTAATCACCAAATCCAACACGTTTTCGCTGGTCATACGGTTATCCGCACCCATACCATCACGCAGTGATTTACCTCCGCCATAGACCGATTCATCACCATAGCCACGCAGATCTTTCTCAATTTCAATAAATAGATTGGTATCACCCAAGCGGATCTTATCGCCGGTCGTTGGGCCAAAAAGACCTACATATTCCTGTCGGGAAATGGTTGGCATAGTTTATTCCTTTGTTCGAAAGATTTTCCAACGTTCGTCAACTCTACCTTGAATTTATTCGATAACTTTATAACTCAATTCTACTACCCGGCATGCAACCAGGTTTTTTCCACAGGTTCATCAATAGCAACTGCCCAACCATCGACTAAATTATTAAA
The DNA here is from genome assembly GCF_963878145.1 of Photorhabdus sp. S10-54. Lineage (NCBI taxonomy): Bacteria > Pseudomonadati > Pseudomonadota > Gammaproteobacteria > Enterobacterales > Morganellaceae > Photorhabdus > Photorhabdus sp. S10-54. The sequence goes on from NZ_CAWNXG010000002.1 coordinate 113,590, forward strand.
TCCATAAACGTTTTGTTTCCCACCAATCGGGATTAATGACACTTCAATTTCATCACCAGGTTCAATACGGATAGCGGTTGTTGCCGTGATATTAAGTCGTTTACCAAACGCCGCCGCACGATTAAATTGTAAAGCTTTATTTACCTCAAAAAAATGGAAATGAGATCCCACTTGAATAGGACGATCACCAGAATTACGAACTTTTAATTGAATAACCGGACAATCTTCATTAAAGGAGATCGGGTCTTTAGCCAGAATATATCCCCCCAACGGAGTAATATCTTCTTTATTATTTTTTTCCATCGGAAAATCTCTACGTTAAGACGTGAGTCAAGGCATAAGTTAATATTTTGTCTAGATAATTTTTCCTGCTATTTACAATTTGTTTCAGCAATCATTGAATGGGATCATGCACCGTGACCAAACGACTACCATCAGTAAATATTGCTTCAACCTGTACATGCGGAATAAGATCAGCAACGCCATCCATCACATCCTCTTTAGTCAGAACATGCCTGGAATCATCCATTACCTCTTCCAATGTTTTCCCCTCTCTGGCGCCTTCCAATGCAGCCGCAGTAATAATCGCAACGGCTTCAGGATAATTGAGTTTTAAACCACGAGACTTACGCTTTAATGCGACATCAGCCAGTGTATATACCATGAGTTTTTCGATTTCCCTTGGTGTTAATTGCATAAAACCCCCTAATCATTGGTTATTCCATACGGTCACACTGCTATGTCAATATATAACTTAATACGATTTTTCCAACAAACTTTATTCAAAAGCTGCTGTCCCTATCCAAATATTGATTGAGATAATCTTTTAGTAAAAAATCTTTGACACAAAGACCATAATATGTCAATTAAGATCATTCTTCTCAACACAGGTTAGTCCTCTTACCTCTTATTTAAGTTTATCCAAGGTAATATTACAAGCTGATTAGTATGCCTACTTAGTGAAAAAATTATAGGTCATGAAGTCAGAAAATACTTACTGTTTTTTTGACTTCTAACAATCACCCGTAAGGCGGGTTTTACATTTACAGATTTACAGGTATTCCATATATGAATAATTTAACGGATAAAAAACGTGCTGTATCTCTTCTTGTTGTTTTGATTGCCGCCAACGTACTGGCTTGGGTTTGGGCATTTATCGCTTTCCATCATCATGCGGTTATGATGGGAGCAGCCCTGCTGGCTTACGGTTATGGACTGCGCCATGCGGTCGATGCTGATCATATCGCAGCAATTGATAACGTCACCCGTAAATTGATGCAACAGGGTAAATCACCCATTGCCGTCGGCGCTTTCTTTTCTCTTGGACACTCTACCATTGTTATTCTAGCCTGCTTCGCCATCGTCCTGACCTCTATGGCGTTTAAAGATCAAATGGGCTGGGTTCACGACTATGGCGGTATTGTTGGCACCTTAGTTTCTGCCTGCTTTCTGCTAGCAATAGCACTGATTAATTTGCTGATATTAAAAAGCGTCTATCAAAAGTTTCAGGAGCTCAAACGTGGAAGAGATCTAGCTAAAAGTGATTTTACCGAACTGGCAACAATGCCAGGGGGAATCATGACGCGCCTGTTCCACACGGTTTTCCGACTGGTAAGCAAAAGCTGGCATATGTATTTGGTCGGTTTTCTGTTTGGATTGGGTTTCGACACCGCTACCGAAGTTGGGCTATTAAGCATATCTGCCGCCGGTTCTCTCAGTGGACTTCCTCTGTGGTCGTTGATGGTATTCCCGGCGCTATTTACCAGCGGTATGGCACTCATCGACTCGCTGGATAATTTTGTGATGGTGGGTGCCTATGGTTGGGCGTTTTCCCAACCGACACGCAAACTCTATTACAACATGACCATTACCGCCGCTTCCGTTGCCGTAGCACTGTTCATTGGTGGGTTGGAAGCGCTTGGGCTTATCGCTGAACAGTGGGATTTGCATGGCGTTTTCTGGAACACTATCGGGGCATTAAATGACAATATGGGCAATGTTGGTTTTTGGGTCGTCGGGATTTTCATTTTGTTCTGGACCTTATCAGTGATGAATTATCGCTGGCGGGGGTACGATACGCTGGAAATTAAATAACAAACGCAGAACTCTTCACATACCGTGCGATGTATTACATCCTGAAACGCTGCTATTCTTACTTCCCAATGGCAACGTTTATTTTATTAGTGATATTTGTAGAAAGATTATGCATAAACAAACTAATACTCTGAAATCCAGACAACAATTTTTACGTGATGCTGAAAACGCTTGGTTAGAATATGAAGCTACCGGCTTGCATTTAACTGGCAATGAACTTTCTGACTGGTTAGACGCTATTGCACGTGGCGAGGATAAGGATCTCCCTGAATGCCACCTGTAGTCTGGCGCCAAAGGATAAATTTACAGGGTTGACGGTTGGAAACTACCAATTTCTTCTGTCTCTCAATCATATCTCGATTGAGAGACAGTAAATCCATCAAATCTGTACGTTAAAAAGATAGAAAATCACAGTGCACGCAGGATTGCCTCTACACTCGCTTTCGCATCACCGAACAACATCTGACTGTTGTCTTTAAAGAACAGTGGATTTTGCACACCGGCGTAACCTGTGTTCATTGAGCGTTTGAACACAACAACATTTTGTGCTTTCCAAACCTCCAGAACGGGCATACCCGCAATTGGGCTGTTGGGATCTTCCTGTGCCGCAGGGTTAACAGTGTCGTTGGCGCCAATGACCAACACAGTATCGGTATCAGAGAAATCATCATTGATTTCATCCATTTCAAGAACAACGTCGTAAGGCACTTTTGCTTCTGCCAACAGCACGTTCATATGCCCAGGCAAACGTCCCGCAACGGGATGAATACCAAAGCGGACATTAACTCCTTTCTCACGTAGTTTGTCCGTGATGTCATGTACCGGATATTGCGCCTGTGCAACAGCCATACCGTACCCCGGCGTGATGATAACAGAAGTTGAGTTTTTCAATAGTTCAGCAACGTCTTCCGCTGTGGTTTCACGGTACTCACCCATCTCTTGCTCATCACCGGTTGAAGAACCATCAGTACCAAACCCGCCGGCAATCACACTGATAAAAGACCGATTCATGGCTTTACACATGATGTAAGAGAGAATCGCCCCCGAAGAACCAACCAGTGCACCCGTTACAATCAACAAATCATTGCTCAACATGAAACCCGCTGCGGCGGCTGCCCAGCCCGAATAGGAGTTCAGCATTGAAACCACCACTGGCATATCCGCACCACCGATGGAAGCAACCAAATGCCAACCAAACGCTAATGCAATTGCTGTCATAAGCAACAATGTGAACACTTGCAGGCCTGTACTTTCCGTTTTCACAAAGGTAATCAGCAGCACAAAGGAGATCACAAGCGCTGCAAGGTTTAATTTATGACGATTTGGCAACATCAACGGTTTAGAAGAAATTTTTCCACATAATTTACCAAATGCCACAACAGAACCGGTGAAGGTAACCGCACCAATGAAAACCCCCAAGAAAACTTCTGTCAGATGGATATTTTCCATCACGGGTTCTGCAAAACTATCGTGAGCAATAAAGCTATTAAAACCGACCAGCACGGCGGCCAAACCAACAAAACTGTGCAGAATAGCAACTAATTCCGGCATTTCAGTCATTTCAACTTTATTTGCCAGACGAATACCAATCACCGCACCGATCACCATCGCCAGAATAATCCAGACAACACTTCCGGTATCAGGCCCGAAAATAGTCGCAATCAATGCGATTGCCATTCCGGTGATACCAAAAATATTTCCGCGTTTAGAACTCTCATGACGAGATAAACCTGCCAGGCTGAAAATAAATAAAACGGCGGCAACAATATAGGCTGCTGTAACGACTCCACTCGACATTAGTTACCCCTTAGTCCTTACGAAACATTTTCAGCATACGTTGAGTGACAGTGAAGCCACCGAAGATATTAATGCTGGCAATAAGAACAGCAATAAATGAGAAGAAACTTACCCATCCACCATCACCAATTTGTAATAACGCCCCAACGACAATAATCCCCGAAATGGCATTAGTTACCGACATTAACGGTGTATGCAACGCATGGCTGACATTCCAGACCACGTAATAACCCACCACACAAGCCAACGCGAAAACAGTAAAGTGAGATAAGAATTCTTTTGGCGCAACATTGGCTAACCAACCGAATAAGATAACAACCAATGCCAATAAACCATATTTCAACCAAGGTGAAACGGGTTTCGCCGCTGGCTTTTCTGCTTTAACTGATGCCGGTTTTGCTTGCGGCTGAACCGAAACTTGAATGGGTGGCGCCGGCCAGGTAATTTCGCCCTCTTTGACAACTGTCACGCCACGAATAACAACATCGTCAAAATCAATATTGATTTCGCCATTTTTCTCTTTGCACAGTAATTTCAGCAAATTAACCAAGTTAGTGCCGTAGAGTTGTGAAGATTGTGTTGGCAAGCGACTTGGCAAATCTGTGTAACCAATAATTTTCACACCATTTGCAGTAATAACCAATTTATCTGCTTGCGTTAATTCGCAGTTCCCTCCGGTCTGAGCGGCCAGATCAACAATCACACTACCCGGCTTCATGGATTCAACCATCTCTTTGGTGATAAGACGTGGAGCCGGTTTCCCTGGAATTAACGCTGTTGTTACAATGATATCAACTTCTTTTGCCTGTTCAGCAAAAAGCGCCATCTCCGCTTTAATGAAAGCTTCGGACATGACTTTTGCATATCCGTCGCCACTACCAGCCTCTTCTACAAAATTCAGCTCAAGAAACTCTGCTCCCATGCTCTGAATTTGTTCTTTAACTTCAGGACGAGTATCAAATGCACGAACAACCGCGCCCAAACTACCCGCAGCACCCACAGCAGCTAAACCAGCGACACCGGCACCAATAATCATCACCTTGGCTGGCGGGACTTTTCCTGCCGCAGTAATCTGACCAGTAAAGAAACGACCAAATTCGTGAGCGGCTTCGACTATTGCACGATAACCGGCAATATTTGCCATAGAACTCAACGCATCCAACGACTGTGCTCTGGAAATACGCGGTACTGAATCCATTGCCAACACCGTGACTTTGCGGTCTGATAACTTCTGCATTAACTCAGGATTTTGCGCTGGCCAGACAAAACTCACCAACATACTCCCTTCCTTCATTAATGCAATTTCATCATCCTCAGGAGCATTAACCTTTAAAATAATATCTGAACGCCAAATATTATGACGATCAGTAACTTCAGCACCTACTTGTTGGTAAGCACTATCCTCAAAGCTAGCTAAATGCCCTGCGCCACTCTCAACAACGACATTAAATCCCAATTTCAGCAGGTGTTCCACCGTGTTCGGTGTGGCTGCAACACGTGCTTCATTGACAAGTCGCTCCTTCGGTACACCAATACGCATAATGTTCCCTTCCTAAAGCCTAAGATTAATGATGATTATTGCTTGTTACAGTCAATTTAGCGACTAAATTAACTTTATTACTGCCATCAGTAAAATCTATCAACAAATATTTTGATAACAAATTGAAAATATTATCGATGATAGATAACTAATGCGTAAAATAACTAACTAGTATTACCGGTGTAGTATTACCAGTGCAAATCGCAATTTTAACTGGACTACCCGCAATGTTGATAAAAACTTATGGCGCCCTATCCTATAAACTTGCATTCATTCATACTGATAGCATAAATTCGTGGGACATTAGCTATTATTACATGTAATAATTATCGGCTATGTGATGCATAACCATGTTCAGCAAGTTACAACTATTTAATGCGCAAGGTGGAAGAATTTTTTATGAAGCTGAAAACAACGATCATTGCAGCAGCGGTATTCTCATTAACGGGTATTACCACTGTTCAAGCAGCTCAGGAGTTATCCCCGGAGAAAGCGGCAAAGCTGAAACCATTTAAACGTATTACGGTTACAGGCCCTTTTAATGCTATTTATGAAGCTGCCGATGCGGTTTCCCGTCGTGCAGACAAAATGGGGGCAGATGGGTTTTATATCCAAAGCCTTGACGATCTAAATAATAGCGGCAATCTGCGCGTTACAGCTGATCTGTATCACAAAGATGCAGAGGAAATTGATAATTCACCTAAATATCGTATATTCCGCGGCATCAAAGAATTACCTAAAGCAGAAGCTATAACGTTGGAACCATTCGACACAGTCACTATTAACGGTTTTTACGACAATGAACCCGATTTGAATGAAGCCATTGCAAAAGAAGCCAAGAAAAAAGGCGCAGCGGCTTTCTTTATTGTTCGTCAGGTTGCAATCAATGATGGCGGTAATCAGACAGTGACAGCTTATGTTTATAAAGATGATGCGCCAAAACGCCAAATTCAGGCTGATGAAGCTGTTATCCCGGCAAATTCCGATTCTGGACGCATTGCATTGGCTGCTGGTGGCGAATCAGCTAAGAAAGTAGAAATTCCTGGTTTAGCCTCTTCAACTTCAACCAGTAATTCTGTTGGTCGCTTCTTTGAAACCCAGTATTCTAAAGGTGAGCGTTACACTGTAACTCTTCCTAATGGCACAAAAATCCAAGAATTAAATAAAATCAGCGCTGCTCAGATGGTTCCTTTTGATTCCATCACCTTTTCAGGTTACTACAACAGCATGCCTGATGTTTCCTATGAAGTCGCTAAACGCGCCGCGGCTAAAGGTGCTAAGTACTATCATATTACCCGTGAATGGCAATCTAGTGGTGGAACCTCCACTATCAGTGCAGATCTGTTCAAATAATCTATACCCGTCATCTTTCAAGTCGCCTCTTTGTTGGCTGCACTCGCTCACCCCGGTCACATAGTTATCTATGCTCCCGGGGATTCTCTCCCTTGCCGTCGCGATGCATCTTGAAATCCATAGGGTATATAACCAAAAAAAGGCACACATGATAATCATATGTGCTTTTTTACTTATACAGAGAATAAAGTTCTTCAAATTAGTTAGCGGATCCCAACTTCGAATCGATACAATCAATAGCATTCTGGATCGTCACTATTTTTTCCGCTTCTTCATCATCAATAGTTATTCCGAAATGCTCTTCTAGAGCCATAATCAGTTCAACATTATCTAACGAGTCGGCACCTAATTCCTCGAATGTTTGTGTATTAAGAATCTGGGTTTCGGGTATTCCAAGTTGTTCTGCAACAACACTTTTGACACGATTCTCTAAATTTTCCACGCTGTATTTTCCTAGATGTACCAATTACAAGGGGAAACAGGTTGTTTCCCCATTCTTCATTAACACTAAGATTAAATATTTACACGACAGTCAGGTGCATGAATGCCCCTGTAAATCTGGCACTTTCAGGGATAAAACATAACAGACGCTGATCTTTCTTCAATTTACCCGACTTCATAAGCTCATCCAACATGATATAAATAGAAGCCGATCCGGTATTTCCTTTCATTGTTAAGTTAGTAAACCAACGTTCTTGTTCAATACTAAAATTAATATCATCAAGACCCGCAGAAAATTTCATGCGGAAATATTCAGATGAATAATGAGGCAAGAACCAATCAATAGATTCTGCCGATAAGTTACGAGCAGCAACTATCCGTTTCAATGGTTCGGTAAGTGTGTATTTAACGACCCTCTCATTTAAATATCTGACATCTTGTTTGATGCAGAAAACAGAATATGTAAGCCAATCAGCCTGACTCATTTGTGACCAGCCTTTTAAACTGCCATCTGCTAACTTTTCTCCACCTGAGTACATACATGTCTCTTGCTCATTAGCAAAAGAGTACATATCTATCCAATCAATTCGCAATGAAATGCCATCAGGTCGAGGTTTATTTTCAAGTAAAGCAGCGCCGGCGCCATCAGAAAGCATCCAACGCAGAAAATCTTTTTCAAAAGCGATTTCAGGGCGTCGTTCCAGTTCTGCAACCCGAGCTTCGTTTTCACTCTGGAAATTGCGGGCATGCAATACAGTGGAAGGTACTTCCGACGTTGTTGAAACCGCATTACTTGTCGCTCCTGAGAGAACGGACAAATAAGCATATTTCATCGCTGTCATACCCGAGGCGCAAGCACCGGCAGTTGAGATAACTTCACAGGATTTATTTTTTAGCTCTCCATGAACCATAATACCATGACCCGGTATAATTTGATCAGGAGTACCACTGCTTGCTGCCAGACTTTGCATATCATCTAAAGAAAAGTGTTCATCAACCAAACCTTTTACTGCCTCAGCCGCTAATTGAGCAGATGTATAAGTTGCCTCACCCGTCTCTGGATCCAGGGCATAATGGCGATATTTGATACCATTATTGCGAAGAACTATATGACGAGATCTTGATGGACGACCACCAACAAAACCAAGGACAGATTCCATTGTATTATTATCTATTGGGTTTCCTGGCATAAACGCGGAAACTTTAGTGATATAAACGTTGTTACTCATTTACTTATTTATCTCCTTATCATCGTAGCGGGCAGAACCAGAAGGTTGTTCATAGTATTTCTGTAACTCATTAAGACGTTCTTTAAGTAATGGGGTAAGCAAACGGCGAACAACCACTGAAATAGGAAAAACAACTAACACCATCAATATTAAATAGGTTACAAACAACGCTAATAAAGAGCGTCTTACCCATATCCCTCGTTTGCCCACACGGCAAATCAACCCGGACCAAAATCTAAATCCTCGATGCGCCGCACGTTCACCGAAAATAAAAGCTTGGTCGACAACCGCTGCTCCCATACCTTTCAACATTGGAGCATCAACTTTCTCTTTATCCGTTTTGAGCGCTGCCAACAATGCATCACCAAAACGTGTAGCATCTTTAACGTCTTCCTCCGATACACCCGCCCGCGGTAAGCTAGGGAATGGCTGTCTTTTTCCTGTCATTAGCCATATCGGGGTTGTGAATACTGTTGCAAAAAAGTTTGCTTTATCAACAAAGACCACGTTATCGCGCAAATATGCTCCACTTTCATGCAACAATCTTTTGACAGTTTCCTGAGCTATCAACCACATGTTTCGGCAAGCAATAACTGTCACCACCGGTCGGCCATTAAGTAAACGCTTTCCTTCTTCACTCTTAAGAAATGCCACTATCGGAGGAGCAGGTGATAAATACCAAACTTGGTAGCCTAATATGACCAAATCAAAAGGTTCTTCGTCTTCCAGATTCAAAGGCGCTAGCTCAGGCGGATGTAACTGCACTGTTTCTGGGAAAACATCAACAAATTTAGAAAACTTCCAGGGAAATTCAAATTCTGGAATCGGTTTCAGAATAACTTCACGGATGTATATCTCGTCAGACTCTTGCAGGGGTGAAATTAAGCTTTTTACCACCTCGATCAATTGGCCGCTTTGGGAATACGACACCACAAGAACACGTTTCATATGTTCTAACCTTTATGAATATTTAATACTGAGCCATTCATCGGCACCTAAAAGACAAAAATTTTAATAACAGCTGTCCTCTAACCATCTGAGAATATTTTTTGGCATAGGTACATATAATCATTCCTGAAAATTAAAAACATATACAAGAAAAATAAGTTAATAAATCACAGAGTAATATTTTCACAAACAATATAAATCAAAACAGTCGTTGTCAACATGATTTTTTTATTTTTATATAAGATTAGTTTTATATCACATTGTAGGAAATTAATTAGTTACTGATATAAAAATCAATGAAAAATATATTAACTTGAATATAAGATTAACATAATCAATTAAAATCAAAAAAATATTTAAATTAAATCAATGAATTAAAAAATATTCCATCTTTTTTAATTTAATAAGATATTCATAACATTATGAAATTACATATCTAATGGATTAATTTAATAATCTGACATGAAAACAAGAGATTATTATTACTTAGCAGTAATATTACATAACAAAATGAAAATTAGAGGTAAAACTTTATCTTTCACAACTATTTTTATTAAATTTTGAGATCGATCGAAAAAATTAAAATAAAAATTACTTAATTAGTAATAACACCATAGTAATTCATGCTTATTACCTATTTACCTTAGTACAATAAACAGCATTATAAAAATAACTCATATCAGCTTATAAAAACAAATTGCATCTCACTAAATTCACCATCAAACAATGCATAAATTTTATAGTTATTTGCATAGAAAACCATTGCATCCAGCTCATACCCTTCGTAGAATCCCCCCCTATTTCTAGGTTCAATCAGTTTGTTTCTCCGTCCTGTACAGCTTGGAAACGATGAAAACCCGATACCCAGTTCATCTTTATGATCAGGATAACAAACTGGTTAATAATGCAGTTTATGTCATATTAGGAACATATTTTTGGAAAAGAAACTAGGTCTCACAGCTCTTACTGCTCTGGTACTCAGCTCTATGGTCGGTGCGGGTGTTTTCAGCTTACCGCAGAATATGGCTGAAATCGCCAGCCCGGCAGCGTTAATGATCGGCTGGGGAATAACAAGTGTCGGTATCCTGTTCTTGGCTACCGCACTGTTACTGCTCTCTCGTCTTCGTCCGGATCTTGATGGAGGGATTTTCACTTATGCCAAAGAGGGCTTTGGTGAACTAATAGGCTTCTGCTCTGCCTGGGGATATTGGTTATGCGCAGTCGTTGCCAACGTTTCCTATCTGGTTATCGTTTTTGCCGCTCTGAGTTTCTTTACTGATAAAGAGGGCATTGTCATCTTTGGTGACGGCAATACTTGGCAGTCCCTATTGGGAGAATCTATTCTACTCTGGTTCGTACATTGGTTAGTACTCCGCGGCGTTCAAACCGCAGCCGGAATCAACAAATTGGCAACAATGGCAAAATTGCTGCCTTTAGGTGCTTTCATCATACTTGCCGCCATAGCTTTCAAAACGGATACCTTTCATTTCGACTTTAAAGGCATCGATCTAGGGGTTCCTGTCTGGCAACAAGTAAAAGATACCATGTTAATTACCCTTTGGGTTTTTATTGGTATTGAAGGTGCTGTTGTGGTTTCAGCCAGAGCGAAAAAACGGACAGATGTGGGTATTGCAACCATGCTGGCTGTCATTGCGGCGTTAGCAATATACATCTTGGTCACCTTACTCTCCCTTGGATTAGTACCACGACCTGAGTTAGCAGCAATGCGCAATCCATCAATGGCAAACCTGATGGTAAGACTTATTGGCTCCGCAGGTGAAATCATTATTGCTGCCGGATTGATTGTCTCCGTCTGTGGTGCTTATCTGAGTTGGACAATCATGGCAGCCGAAGTGCCATTTATCGCTGCCCAACACGGCTCTTTTCCAAAAGTATTTAACCGGCAAAACCGCAATAATTCGCCATCATCTTCATTGTGGTTCACTAATGGCGCTGTACAACTCTCTCTCGTTTTGATCTGGTTGAGTGGAAGCAACTACAATTCATTGCTGACAATTGCATCAGAAATGATTTTAGTGCCCTATTTCCTTGTCGGAGCATTTCTTTTAAAAGTCGCTTTTGATCGTAGCAATAAGGGGTTATTACTCATTGCTGTTGGAACATGTATTTATGGCATATGGCTGCTTTATGCATCTGGTTTGATGAATTTGCTATTGTCTGTTGTCCTCTATGCGCCAGGTCTTATTGTTTTTTTGTATGCACGCCGCCAAAACCCGCAGAAAAATAGCTTACATCTGGCTGAAAAGCTCACTATTGTCGCATTGCTGATAACAGCAATCCCTGCCACTGGGTTGCTAATCAAGTAATCCCGTCAGATCTAGCCATTATTCCCCTGTAATGGCTTTCTGGATTTTTATATAGCAGTTTGTTTGGTTTTTCGTTGTTCTGTCATATTTTTGTTATTGTTATCTTTTTAAGTATGTTGTAACTAATATTGTTAATGCAACTTGATTGGTATGGTTCTTAATCAATTCTTGTCGAATTCGAAAATGACTCACAATATGTTAGAGGATGAAACCAAGATGCCTCTTCAAGGCGACAATGTTGGTGAATGTATTCCAGAGCATCATCAACAAAAGTGTAAAACTTGAGGTAGGATGTCCTTTTGTCCTATCGGAATCGCCTCTGCCTGGGGCATTCGCATTGAATTTTTCCGGTACGAATGCCCTGATAGAGACTAGATAGTGTTCTTAATTATTTCAGTTTGTTAGCCCAATCCGCAATTACATCCCCCGTCTCGATCGGCTTTTCGGCAGGTAACGCATGACTGGCTCCTTCAATCACTGCGATAGTAACGCGATTACCGAACTCGTCCTTCGCCTCCATCCGAGACGTTTCAGGCCGGAACGGGTCGGATTTCGCCTGTAGATCGAGGATCGGCACCGTCCCGCCAGCCCACCAATCCTGACGATTGGTCAGCTCACGCGCCGCAGACTGACTTTTTATGACATCGGAATGCCATCCCTCAAGCCAAGGTGTCGGGTCGTTGCCTTCCGCAAAGAAGGCAAGTTTAAGTCCCGCTAATCGCTCCTCACGGGTGGATTTCGGATCGCTAATCACAGTGATCGCATCCGAAAGCTCCGAGGGCCAAGATTTCGCAGCCCCTGCCAGAAGTACTATGCCACGCGTCATTTCGGGATAATCCGAGGCAATCGTCTTGGCAATCCAATGGCCATAAGCATGCCCTACCACGATTGCCTTACCTCCCTCCGCCGCAGCCACCGCCGCAAAATCGTCAGCAAAGTCGTGGAAGGTCACATTTTCCATCGGACCGGTCGACCCCGATATTCCGCGTGGCTCGGGCAGAGCAACGCGATAGCCGCGCATCGCCAGTCGATCTGCGAGTGGCGCAAATTCTGCCGTTCCCCGCCCAGTTGAAGCAATCACCAAGAGCAGTGGCCCTTCCCCACGCACCGAATATTCGATCGATACCACGCCATTGGTGACGGTTTTCTGCTCTGCTTGCATGGCCGAAGCTGGATGTGAGACTAAGAGCACGATGGACAAAAAGCCCAATACAAAGACAAACTGTTTCATTTTCCCCCCTTACAGGGTTAATTGCGTTGAGGATTCATAACGCCAACTGAGATAGGCATTGCTATAAACAATAAAATAGAGAGATAACATGAGAAAACTATAGCGTAATTTAATCCAGATAACTTATCTCTATCATAATAGACACTCTCAAAGAGAAAATGACAGCGAGAGGTAATAACATGAAAATAATAGAACAAAAAAATAAATTCTTAAGTGTAATAAATTAATTGTGATTTATATCACAATTAATTTTATAACCAGTTATTAATCAAAAGATATTCTCATTAATTAGCATAATGATTTATTACATACAATAAATCACGTTAATGTTAAAAAATAATCCTGTTTAATAAAAAAATACAGATAAAAGTCTTAAATACAATACATTATCGAGTCATTCTTTGGATTTTTCATAATTAATCGCTATGATCGCCTAACTTTATCCCTAAAAAGACACATTTTGAGTTATCGTTGTTGTTATCGGATAAAAACTATGAATATTTACATGCTGTATTGATGTTTATACAGTTCCAATTAAATCAATATTTCTACTTCCCTGACGCCATGCACGTTAGGGTTAGGATCTATTTACAATGAAAGCTAAACTGATTATTTCATCCTTACTTGTATCTTCTGTACTTATTCCTGTAGCAAATGCAGCGGACGGAAAGATTAACTTTACCGGTAATATCATCTCTAATGCTTGTAAAATCGATACTGACTCTGCGAACCAAAACGTAAACATGGGAACAATTAGCTCAAATGCATTTAGTGGCATAGATAGTACCGCAGCTGTAACACCCTTTAGCATTAAGATGAGTGATTGCCCACCAGAATATACTCATGCACAAGTTAAATTTGACGGGCAGATAGATAATAGAAATAACAATCTTCTGGCCTTATCTAATGATAAAGGCCAGGCAGTCGCCGATGGTGTTGCTATTGGTATCTATGAAGAAGATAATTTAACGCTAATTCCTTTGGCACAAGCTTCCAAACTCCAAGCTTTTACTGATCAAAAAACCGCAGAACTGAAGTTCATTGCAAAATATGTTGCTACAGCTCAAGCAATCAGCCCAGGTTCGGGTGATGCCGTCGCCAATTTTACGATTGTTTATAACTAAAACAGGCTAAATTTAGAACAAAGCTTCATTCACGTTTTATTTCTAATAAAGCAGTACAGGGAATGGATGCCCACAAATCCCATAAAATAACGCATAAAAACACGATAAAACGGAGATGTTACCGTGCAGTATCAACGACTATTCACAATAATTTTTCTATATATTATCAGTGTAAATTTCGCTATCGCAGGTGTCGTCATTGGGGGAACCCGTGTTATTTACATGAGTGACAAAAAAGAAGCGTCTATTTCTATAAATAACCCGGAAAAAGATGCCCCTTACCTGATTCAATCTTGGATCCAAGATGAAAACGATAATATGAAGACCCCTTTTATCGTAACACCACCCATCTTTAAACTCGCAGCAGGCCATGAAAATATCCTGCGTATTGTAAAAACAGAAAGTAACCTGCCTCAAGATCGGGAATCACTTTTTTGGTTAAATGTGAAGTCTATTCCTACCTCTATGAAATCAGATCAGAATCAATTACAAATAACAGTTAAGTCAAAATTTAAATTGTTTTACCGCCCTGCAAATTTGGCAGAAAAATCAAGTACCGCATACCAAAAGCTCAAATTCCGTACGGAAAATAATTCACTGATCGCTGAGAACCCTACCCCTTACTTCATTTCATTCTCTTACCTTAAAGCAGATCAACATGAAATAAAACCTGCGGGCATGATTAAACCCTTTAGTCAACTAAGCTGGCCTCTGCCGGCAATTAACATAAAACAGGTAAATTGGAAAGCAATTAATGATTTTGGTGGTGTGACTGCCGAGGAAAAAACAGCCATTTGAAAAAATAACTCGTTAATAAAACCGTTACATTACTTTACTCTATACCAGAAAGTTAATTATGGGAAAGTGCTCACAGCATAAGATTAATCAGCAACCATACAATATTGAACATTCATGGCTCTTATTATTGCCATTTGTAGCTGTTGGCATGCTTTTTTACCCAGCTAAAACTTATTCTGAAGATTATTTCAACATTCATGCACTGGAAATAGGTACTGATTTTGGTTCACCTGAAAACATTGATCTCTCTATTTTCACACAAGACGACTATCCGCCCGGTATTTACTGGGTAGATATTTACCTTAATAGAGATAAAATAGATACCAGGAACGTAACCTTTGTCACGATAAATAATAAATTGCTGCCCAAGCTGACAATTCAACAATTACAGGATATGGGAGTAAAAATTGATAACTTTCCAGAGCTATTCAGTTTACCACCAGAAACAGAGTTGTCTGATTTAAGTCAATATATTCCATCTGCAAGCACTGTCTTCAATTTTGGTCAACAAAGGCTAGATATCAGTATTCCACAAGCAATGTTAAACAATCAGGCAAGAGGTTATGTTTCGCCTGAATTATGGCAGCAAGGATTAACTTCATTATTGATTAACTACAATTATAGTGGTTCAAATACTTGGCAAAATAGCCCATCTGGCTCTACGCAGACCCATTATCTGAATCTTCGAACAGGCGCTAATTGGCAAGCATGGCGTCTGCGCAATTATTCTACCTATACCAGTCGTGATAAGAGTTGGAAAAGTATTAACACCTACTTACAACGGGATATTCACGCACTAAAAGGACAATTAACGCTAGGTGATAGCTTTACCCCCTCCTATATTTTTGAGGGTGCCCAATTCCGCGGTTTACAATTAGCTTCTGATGACAATATGTTACCAGACAGCTTACAAGGTTTCGCCCCTAGTGTCCGGGGAATTGCTCAAAGTAATGCTCAAGTTACAATCAAGCAAAACGGTTATATCATTTATCAAACTTATGTTTCGCCCGGTCCATTTGTCATTAATGACCTTTTCCCAACCACAACAAGTGGAGATTTGGAAGTTATTATCAAGGAAGCAGATGGTCAGGAATATCGATCTACTCAGTCCTTTTCGGCTATACCGATTATGTTACGGGAAGGAGGCTTCCAATATTCGATAACACTGGGCCAATATCAATCATCAAATAATCATGGGAGAGAACCTAATTTTACCCAAGGTGCATTAGTCTATGGTTTTTCTAATAATATCACTACCTATGGTGGTACAATTTTTTCAAAAGATTATCAATCCATTGCTTTAGGATCAGGTTATAATTTTGGTATATTGGGTTCTCTCTCTTTTGACATCACTCACTCTAACACCGATTTACCATCTAATATAAGTACCAAAGGGCAATCCTACCGTTTTCAATATGCAAAAGATCTTTCGTTAACAGGGACTAATTTTACTCTGGCAGGTTATCGCTATTCGACACGTGGTTTTTACGATTTTAAAGAAGCCAATGACATAGATAATGCCAATAAAAGTGACTGGCGTTATCGCACCAATAAAAGAAGTAAATTGCAACTACATATTAATCAATCTTTAGGAAATTTTGGCAGTTTATATTTGTCCGCTTTTCAACAAAATTATTGGCAGCAACGTGGCTATGAACGTAATATCAACGCAGGTTATAGCACCAATTATAATAATATTAATTACAGCCTGAATTATACCTATAGCCAACTTCCAGATACAGATAAAAATGAACAGCTTTTTTCATTCAGCATACAGATTCCATTAGATCGCTGGCTAAAGAATAGCTGGACCAGCTATAATTTTAATACCAATAAAAACAAAGATATTTCCCATCAAGTAAGTTTAAGTGGCACAGCACTGGAAGACAATAATTTAATTTATAGTTTACAGCAGAGTTACACGAATCACGGTACTGGCGCTGGCGGTCATATTCATGCGGAATATAAAGGCGCTTATGGTCAATTTAGTACCGGTTATAGCTATGATCGCTATTCTCACCAACTGAATTATGGCCTCCAGGGAGGCATTGTTGCTCATCCATACGGAATTACTCTTTCACAACATTTGGGAGATACATTGGCATTAGTCCGGGCTGATGGCGCTCAAGGAATAAAGATCCAAAATAATGTTGGTATTGCCACCGATTGGAATGGTTATGCGGTTATTCCTTATGTCAGCAGTTACCGGAAAAATCGGATTGCACTGGATACTCATTCATTAGCAGATAATGTCGATATTGACGTCAATACCCAAACCGTTATTCCTACTCGTGGGGCATTAGTCCTGGCTGATTTTAAAACCCGGATAGGTCACAGAGTTCTAATCAATCTCTATTATCAAGAAAATCCTATTCCTTTTGGTGCAATTGTCATGTTAGAAAAACGCCATGATATTGATGAAGTAAATAGCGCTATTGTTAGTCACGAAGGGCAAGTTTACCTCACGGGTTTACCCGATAGTGGACGATTATTCGTTAAATGGGGTTATAAAGATATTCAGGAATGTATCGTTAATTACAAACTACCAGAAAAAAGTCCTTTATCCGGTATTTATATAATAGCAGCACACTGTAAATAATTTCCACAGGAAAACGCTATGTTTAATATTTACAATAAATTTAAATATTTTCTCGGTATTACCAACTTATTAATTGGTTTGACAGTCAGTTCTTATAGTTTTGCCGCTAACTGCCAGTTTACGAAAGGATTTAAACCAGAAATCACTCATCTCTCTTTTGGAACCTTATATGTCCCAAGGGATCAACCGATTGGCACAACCATTTACGAATATCGTGCAGATGAATTAGACAATAAAAACAATATTTTCTATTGCGATACAAACGTTAATACGTCATGGGGATATACATCCTACAAAAATGCAGAATACAACAAGGATGCTATTTACGAGTCCGGTGTTCCCGGTGTTGGTATCAGAATAAATACTTGGAGTCCCGGCTATGGTATCGATTGGTTACCGCGCATTGCTAATAATCCCGTAAGCTGCGACAATTCCGGTCGTTGGTATTGTGGTAAAACATGGGGTTATTTGACAATTCAGCTAATAAAAATAGCGCCAACAACAGGTTCTGGTTTTGTCAGAAACGAACAATTAATTCAGGCGCGGGTAAATAACCATATCGTGCATACTTACCGTTTGGGAAATACCCGCATTATTACTAAAAGTTGCTCACTGAAAAATAGCAATATTACTGTGCCTATGGGTGATATTAAAAAAAGCGATTTTTCTGGCATTAATAGTATCGCAGGAGGGAAAGATTTTGAGGTTATTTTAGATTGTGATAATGATGTTCAAATTCAATTAATGCTTGATGGAAAGAAAGCAAAAAATAACTTATATCACGTATGGGCGCTTGATCAAAATGATAATAACACAACTGCTTCCGGTGTAGGTATGCAAATTCTTTATAACAACCAACCTGTTATTATTCATTCACAAATAAATATTGGCAACAGCTATTCAGGTGGGAAGTTATCTATTCCTTTACACGCCCGCTATTTTCAGACCGATCGCAATATTACCCCCGGCCAAGCAAATGTAACCGCAACAATGACATTAACTTATCAGTAATAAATTTATCTGCATCAGTTATAGAAAGTTTATTTCTTGGCTGATGCGCTGTTATTTTATTATTTTCACCTGAAAAAATTTTGAGAAAATTCAGCAGATTATGCCCACTAATTCACATGTTATGTGTTAGTAATAATAGCATCAATTGCTGAGAGAATTTATCCTCGTGAAATGACAACATTACATATAAAATCTTTTTTCTTTATTTTATTAGGGTCAAGGAATGTAATAACCGGAGTAAATACACAATATTTATCACCATTGATATCAACTACCGGCGTAATACGTTTACGAGTTAGCTCCATTTCTCCTGTTGAAGTCAGTGGAACAATTAATTTTGTTGAAAAGTTACGATAAACATCAAAGGCCCCCAAAAAATTCATCATCCGTAATTATCCCTGCACGCTCCAAAAATGCGTTGATTGCCTGCATATCTTGTTTATCTTCTTTCTGACCGCGCTTTTTAGCTTCTACAGCCTGTGTCAGAAGCCCATCCAACATAGACGATAAGTTCATATTTAAGCTACGAGCCGCATCCACCAGATCAGCAGTGAGGTATACATTAGTATTTTTCTTGGTTCCAGCCCGTGTAGCAATTGTAGACCTCATAGTATTACACCCTATACGCAAAATTATGAGCGTAATTATAATCTAATGAACCTGCAAGAGATAAGAGATTCTCAATATAGAATTGAACTTCTTTCTCCAATAGAGCAAATTTATCTTATACAATTCTTTTATCGTTCATACCTACTTACCAAAATCAATAATCATTAAAATTACTCTTAACTCATTATCTTAAATACTTATATTTACAAAAATATTACTATTTTTACAAAATTATGCTTTTAAAAATGTTTATTAAGTTTAAAGTTAAATTTCTTAATATTTACTAATGGAAACAAGTATGACGTGGAAATATTCACAAAGCACTGGCGAGCTAACACATAACGGCTCTTTTATTGCAAAAGGTTATAGCGGTCACGGAACAGGGATAAATAACCCATCTATGGAACAGGTTGAAGGTGAAGGACCAATTCCCCGCGGTTATTACAGAATCAACGGTTACTCTAACTCAATAACCAGGGTCACCGTAATATTAGACCCTATTATGGGAACTAATACGTTTGGACGCTCTCTTTTCAGAATACATGGTGATAGACGGGATGGCACATACCGGCAAGCATCACATGGTTGCATCATTATAAATGGCTCTAATCTCAGAAAAGAGATAGCCAACTCTAGCGATACAATCCTGGTGGTCGAATGAAAAAACTGGTTTTGCTTTTAATACTGGTATCATTTAGCTCATTGGCCGTGGATCATCATATTACGGCTAAAAATCCATATCCGAATTTAACGCCAAAGCAATTGACCCTACAAATAAAACAGCAAGGTGCAAGAGCAGTAATTGCAAATATGCCAGAAGGAGACAACGGAGAATGGGATTATATAACAGATCATATTGCAAGTGGAGATATAGCGTGGCTCAAAGTAGCTCCTTTACTTGCAAAGGGAAGTGATGCCCATTCATCAGAAATGCTATCAACAGCGTTAGCTACTGCATTACCGAAAAACGTAAACGGAGTATTATCTATTCTTGATGATTCCAATGTTTCAATTAGCACTGACTCTGTCTGCTCACTGCCTTTTTATCAAGGAACAGAAGCAGAATTAAATCAGTATGTTGTTGATAGTATTCGTGTACTGTACAAAAGTAAAAGTGGTGAAAAATGCTTACAAAAGCTTATTTCTGCCACCGGTAATTCAAAATCGTTTTCTGAAGGAGATTAATAATGGCTATTCCTCTATATATGTATATAAAAGACGACGGTGGAGCAGATATTAAAGGTTCCGTTGATATCTATGGTAGAGAAGGCAGTATTGAGATTTTAGGTCTTCATCATAGCGTCAGTACCGCCACTGATGATAATACAGGAAAATTAACTGGAACGAGGAAACACCTTCCATTTATGATTGAGAAAGAAATTGATTCGTCATCCCCATATCTTTATAAGGCATTAACTACGGGGCAAACACTAAAATCAGCAGAGCTTAAATGGTATAAAATAGACGATCATGGTCAAGAAAAGGAATATTTTAATACCTTAATGGAAAATGTGAAAATAGTGAATATTGTTCCCGTTATGCTGGATATCAAGGATACATCAAAAGAGAAATTCAATCATATGGAAATCATTGAGCTTCGCTACGAAAAAATTACCTGGAAAAACAATGATGGAAATATAGTCCATTCTGATAGTTGGAATGAAAGGATATAACTACTTATCCCTATAACCGATAACATTAACAGGCTTGTATAATACAGGAAATCAGGGTATTGGAATTCCCAAATATCATTCTTGAAATGATATTTTTCGAAGGGTATCTTTACAATGATCAGAACAAAGATGATTATATTAAAGAATCCAGAGTATGAAGATTTAGGAGGAGGCGATTATGTTGTTAAAACGTGCTACAGCAACCAAGAAGAAGGCAACTCAGGCTGACTACGCTCGTAACCGCAAAAATAAAACCGCTATGGTTAATGCTTTCGTTGAGGCTAACAAAACCAAACATACGGAAAGTACCTGCTAACCAGTTCATTCGTTTCAGTCTAAGTAAAAAGCCACCTTTAGAATAGGTGACTTTCAGTTTGACGATTTAACTGACCGATAAAAAACTGCATCACAAATGTAAAACTTGATACGCAGTTTAGAATATGCTCTTCCTCTTTAATCAAGAAGCAATTTGCTCCATCGTTTGTAAAATTCTCTTATCAGAAACTGGATATGGCGTACCCAATTGCTGAGCAAACAAGCTGATCCGCAGTTCTTCAATCATCCAACGAATCTCTTGCACCTCAGGCAACTGTTTCTGTTGCAGTGATAATTTCGCCAGCCATTGTTGCCACTGTTGCTGAACATTTTCGACTCGCCCCATTTGCGCTCTATCTCTGTGCGGATCAATCGCCAATTTTTCAAGACGGCGCTCAATGCCTTGCAGATAACGCAGGACATCCGGCAAACGTTTCCAACCATTAGTGGTGACAAATCCTTTGAAAACCAGACCAGAAAGCTGCTCTTTGATATCCGATAATGCCAAGGCAAATGAAATATCCACTCTCCCCTTGAGACGTTTATTGATAGCAAAAATAGTGGTGAGTATCTGTTCCACCTGCTTGGCTATTTCCACAACAGTATCATTCAACTCAGCCCGAACCTTGTCCTGTAGCTGAATAAAATTCTGTTCATTCCAAGCCGGCCCACCATTCCCTGCCATCAATTTATCCACACCACATGAGATACAATCGTCAATCAAATCCAATACCTTGCCATAAGGGTTAAAATAGAGTCCCAATTTGGATTTATTCGGCAATTTCTCATGTAAGTATTTAATTGGTGAAGGAATATTGAGCAACAACAGACGACGGGTACCTTCCCACATGGCAATTTGTTGCTCCGGTTCGGTTTCAAACAATTTGATACCGATACTCTCTTTTTCATCCACCAGCGCTGGAAATGCTTTAACAGAGTAACCACCACGTTTCTGTTCATACCGTCCCGGTAATTCTCCGAAACTCCAAATATGCAGCCCACTCTGTTCAATCCCATCATCGGCAACAGAGGAAAGTGTCTCCTGAACTTTCTCTTTCAAGCGTAATTTCAGCGCAGATAAATCTTTACTTTCAGCGATAGTCCGGTTCTTCTCTCCTACCACTCGAAATGTCATTTTGAGGTGATCGGGTACTTGCTCTAACTGCCAATCATCACGTGACACCGTAACACCAGTCATCCGCCGTAACTCTTTCTCAAAGCTATCTAATAAGGTCGATTGTGGTTGAGGTACCCGCTCCATAAATGCCTGAGCATAGTTTGGTGCAGGGACAAAATTACGACGAACCGGTTTCGGCAATGATTTAATCAGCGCAACAACCAGATCATAACGAATACCGGGGATCTGCCAATCAAACCCTTCATCCTTAACCTGATTCAACACCGGCAGCGGAATATGAACTGTCACACCATCAGCTTGCGTGCCCGGTTCAAACTGGTAACTAAGCCGTAATTTCAATGCCCCCTGATACCAGTAATTAGGGTAATTCAGCGCACTGATTTTATCGGCATCGCCTTTGATCAACATATTTTTTTCAAAATTAAGCAAGTCCGGTTGCTCTTTACTTGTCTTCAACCACCAGCGATCAAAATGGCGAGCAGAAACCACATTCTGAGGTATCCGTTGATCATAGAAACTAAACAAGGTTTCATCATCCACCAAAATGTCGCGACGACGGGATTTATGTTCTAGCTCCTCAATTTCCTCACGTAATTTCAGATTCGCTCGGAAAAATGCATGTCGAGTTTGCCAATCGCCTTCCACCAGCGCATGGCGGATAAACAACTCACGGCAGAGCATTGGGTCAATTTTGCTGTAATTAACCAGACGACTAGCCACAATTGGCAAACCATATAAAGTGACTTTTTCCCTAGACATTACCGCACCCTGAGATTTCTGCCAGTGCGGCTCGCTATAATGATACTTCACCAGATGCCCGGCTAACGGTTCAACCCATTCAGGTTCGATTCGCGCAGCAATACGCCCCCACAAGCGACTGGTTTCAACCAATTCCGCCGCCATTGACCATTTAGGTGGCTTCTTGAATAAACCAGAACCAGGAAAAATAGCAAAACGGGCATTACGCGCACCGGTATATTCCTGTTTATCTGTATCTTTTTGGCCGATATGAGATAACAGCCCAGAAAGTAACGCAGTATGAATACCACGGTAATCTGCATCCTGACTATTTACCGACAGACCAATTTCTTTCACAACTTGTCGTAACTGGGTATATATATCCTGCCACTCTCTGACTCTCAGGTAGTTAAGATAATCTTGACGGCAAAGTTTGCGAAATTGCGAAGAGGAGAGTGCCTTTTGATGCTCTTTCAAAAAATCCCATAATTTCAGAAATGCAATAAAATCGGAGTCTTTATCAGCAAATCGACGGTGTTTCTCATCAGAAGCCTGCTGTTTCTCCAGTGGCCTCTCTCTTGGGTCCTGAATAGATAGCGCAGAAGTGATAACCATCACTTCACGTACACAACCATGATGACGAGCTTCCAATACCATACGCGCCAGCCGAGGATCAACCGGGAGCTGAGCAAGCTGTCGCCCTATTGATGTAAGACAGTAATTAGCCTTAACCGTTGTGCTCTGGTCAATAGCCCCAAGCTCTTCCAAAAGCCGAACACCATCCTGAATATTACGTTTATCAGGCGGTTGCACAAATGGAAATGCACTGACATCCCCAAGACCAATTGCCGTCATTTGCAGAATGACCGATGCCAAGTTAGTACGCAGGATTTCTGGATCAGTAAACTCTGGCCGAGAAAGGAAATCGTCTTCTGAATACAGCCGGATACAGATCCCGTCAGATACACGTCCGCAACGCCCTTTCCGCTGATTAGCCGACGCCTGTGATATGGGTTCAATCGGCAATCTCTGTACTTTCGTGCGATAACTGTAACGGCTGATACGTGCATACCCGGTATCAATCACATATTTAATTCCCGGTACCGTCAACGAGGTTTCTGCCACGTTAGTTGCCAGCACAATTCTCCGCCCCGTATGTGATTGGAAAATTCGATTCTGATCGCTGTTAGAAAGACGCGCAAATAATGGCAGTACGTCGGTATGACGCAGATTCTGTTTATTCAGCGCATCTGCTGTATCACGAATCTCCCTCTCTCCACTCATAAAGATCAGGATATCTCCAGGCCCTTCACGGTTGAGCTCATCAACAGCATCAATAATTGCCTCAAGCTGATCCCGCTCTCCATCATTATCTTCCCCCATGACAGGACGATAACGTACTTCTACCGGATAGGTTCGACCAGAAACTTCGATAATTGGCGCATGATTAAAATGACGAGAAAAGCGCTCAGGATCGATAGTCGCGGAGGTAATGATCACTTTCAAATCGGGACGTTTTGGTAGTAATTGGCGCAAATAACCCAGAATAAAATCAATATTCAGACTGCGTTCATGCGCCTCATCGATAATGAGCGTGTCATACTGTTTAAGTAACCTGTCATTTTGCAGTTCCGCCAGCAAAATACCATCGGTCATCAGTTTAACTAACGTGTTATCGCCCACATGATCACTAAAACGGACTTTATAACCAACAGCAGAACCCACTGAGGTTTCCAATTCTTCCGCCAGACGATTGGCAACCGCACGAGCAGCCAATCGACGGGGTTGAGTATGACCGATAAAGCCTTTTATTCCCCGGCCTAGTTCAAGACAAATTTTCGGGATCTGTGTTGTTTTACCCGAACCGGTTTCACCAGCAATAATGACAACCTGATGGTCACGAATAGCTTTGTAGATATCATCTTTCTTCTGGCTGACGGGCAAGTTTTCTGGATATTTGATCGTTGGACAAGCAGCCTGACGGTTAATGATTTTCTGAGACTCTTTCACTTATATTGATCCTTGTAACTTCTTAACTTTACTGATTAGCCAGCTTTTATTGATGACATGGTTCTTATTGGCAACACATTTTTATTAACAACATATAGTAGCACATCCCATCTATTGGCAATAATTTCGGCGGATATTTCCCCGCTACGCTATATCAACATAGGTAAAAGTTTTTCAATAAATTTGAATGCTAAGCTCTAAATATTGCTCTATTACCAGAAGATAATAACTCATAGAATCACTATACCCGTTATCTTTCAAGTTGCCTCTTTGTTGGCTGCACTCGCTCACCCCGGTCACATAGTTACCTATGCTCCCGGGGATTCGCTCCTTTGCCGTCGCGATGCATCTTGAAATCCATAGGGTATATATCGTGATTAACAAGTAAATTACCAAGAGTTAATTTAAGGAATAAACATGAGTAAAGTTCTGGTTCTTAAATCCAGCATTATGGCGCAGCATTCACATACTAACCAAATGGCAGATTTCTTCATTGAAAAGTGGCAAACCAATCATGCTGATGACCGCATTAAGATACGTGATCTGGCCGCGCAACCCATTCCTGTTCTGGATAATGAACTGGTTCATGCATTACGCCCAAGTGGCAATGAAATGACTGTTCGCCAAAAAGAGGCGTTAGCATTATCTGACGAACTGATTGCGGAATTGCAGGATAATGACATTATTGTTATCACTGCGCCTATGTACAACTTCCACATTCCAACCCAACTGAAAAACTATTTTGACCTGATAGCCCGTGCTGGAGTGACTTTCCGTTATACCGAGAATGGCCCTGAAGGTCTGCTAAAAGGCAAACAAGTAATCATCCTGACCAGCCGGGGCGGCATCCATAAAGACGGCTCCAGTGATCTGTTAGTGCCTTATTTGCGTCTGTTCCTGAGTTTCATTGGGCTCACTGATATAGAGTTCGTATTTACCGAAGGTGTAGCATTAGGCCCTGATGCCGCAAATCAAGCGCAACAAACCGCCCGTGAAGTTTTGCAAGCAATAGCTTCCTGATAGCCACGTTTTTGTCCATAATTCATACATTGCCTATATTTTTATATTGTTGTCTTTTGCGCGTCATTCGACGCGCTTTTATTTCTTCAACCACTTACCATTAATACCAAGCACATACTCACCAAGTTCAGCTCTGTTCACCAATTTTTCGCCAGTAAGTTTAGCCACTTGCTTTGTAGAAATATTATTGCCAGCCGCAATTTCTGCGTATTTTTTCTCACGGGCTCGATTAATTTCTGCCACCAAAGCTTGTGCCTGACTATCTGTTTTCACTATAGCCAGATAACCACTGAAAGTTTCACCGACCAACCCTTTCTGCTTTGCCTCATTCAGGGTCATTCCTACAACGGAAGAGCTGAACAATACACTAGCCAATAACAATATTCCCGTACCTGTTCTCTTCATAATGCCCCCCTAGAATAAACCCGTGTTATTCTTAAGCATCTCTTCAACTTGCCTGTCTACTTTTATCTGAATTTCATGCTCAATTTTGACATTCATATTAATATTAATGGGCTTCTCCGGTGTTGCTACTTCAAGGCGTATACAACCTGACAGCATTAAAGACCCCATTGATAGTAAGAACAGCTTCATTCCAGTTTGTTTTGTCATTTATCACTCCCATTTAATACAGATATATTCTGCTGTAGCCAATCTTCAAGATTGTTGCCAAACCGTAAGCTACGCCATAAGTGAAAGATATTTTCTTCATGATGGTAATTCAGCTTGACTTGCCGTCTTTTATCCCTTAATGAATTAACACCTTGAATTTCAGCATTTAGTGTCAAAATCCCTAAATTATCAAGACTGACTTGCGCCCGTAAGCGACTGATTTCTAAATAGCGTAACCAATCCATAGCGGCACCGGCGGAAATATTATCTTTGTTAATGGAATCTATCGTGTCTTTATCCAGACGTAAGGTCATATGGTCGATATTGGTAATCTGACCTTGCTGAACTATCCAACGCTCATTATTAATAAACAACGGTAATTTTCCGCTGATTTTGCCAGACATCGCAAATTGTTTAACTTTCAACACGGTCAAAAAGCGACTTAGCTCCAATTTATCAAGCGTCAAAATGGCAGGATGCTGCTGAGGAAACCTTAATCTATCTAGGTTAATATGCCCATCCAACATACCTACATTCACATTAGTCAGTTCCAGCGGTTTTTGTTCCGATGGCGGATAAAATCCCTGCAAATCCGCCGTTAAGTTACGCATTTCAAACAGGTTATTTATTGTTTTCACTCGTAACTGAACCGGCGATTTAATACCAAATTGCCAGATACTATCTCTCAGTCGCCACGGTAAGATAAAATCAAGTCCACTGATTCCACCATCTTTAAGCCACATGCTGCCATTTTTTACCGCCCAGTGACCACCCGCAACAAAACCTTGCCCTTGTGTGGCAGAAAAAGCAGCCTGTGCATAAAGCTCACCTGCACGCAAGTTTATCCCTAAATCTTTAGGTATCAACGGCTGAAATGCGAGTAAGGATTGAATAGGCCAACGCGCTTCACCACGCAATCTGACGCCATCCCAACGACTGTAAAAAGGGATAGGACCAATATTTCTTGATGAAAGATCACCATTAACAATAAAGTTGTTCGGGCTTTCCCCTATCAATTTTGCTGTCAGTTCAGTGGGAGGCAAAAAGCCACCAGACCGAAACGATATTTTCTTCGTTGCCAGTCGTAACTCACCATTAAAGGCGAGAGATTTCTCTGAACGTTGCCATTCCAATGACTTTGTTAATTGTAAACGCGGCGTATCTACCCGGATCATGCCGTGTTTAATAACATTAAAGCCGGTAGTCATTTCGTTGACGCTGATCAATGTGTCACGCCAGCATCCTTTTCCGGCAATATCCCATTTAGCCTGTAGCGGCGGCAAATAACCATTCCCCCAATAGTTCCAACGCCAATAGCCTTTATCCGGCATAAAATCCTCAGCATGACCATCAAGATGCAAACGGAATTTTCCCCAGTCACGATGTTGTGCGTTAACAATTGCCTGTAACCGGCCAGTAAAACCTTCACGTGTCAGATAAGCTCCCGCTAACGGTGACCGGGCATCTTTAACAATAAACTCATCAGACAAACGCCCCCAAGCCCGAAACAACGAACCTGACTGGAAAGTCATTTTCAGATTAACCAACGGACCATTAATTATCGCAGGCAATGACATAGCCATAATCATATCCTGCACATTAATCTGACCTGTTAATTGAAAAGGAAGTTGCGTATTTAATGAGTTTATCCGGCCCGGTTTTATCGTTAATACAATATTCGCTTTACCACGTTCACCCTGAGTGACCAAATTTATACGGCCACTAATTAGCAGGTTATCCAACCCTTGTTGCCAATGAGCAATCTTAATATTCACGCCACCCGCAAGAGGTTGCCCCGCCCCAGTCCACCGCCATTTACCATCAGTAATATCAAGCTGTTCTTGGTTAAACTGCCAAGGTAATTCAGCCAAAGATAGTGTCGCCCCCTCTTCTCTGATAATAAGCTTGCCGGATTTCCCTCGCCAACCTAACTTGATATTTAGCGGGTGCGCATATTGCCTGGCAATAATTTTACCTTTTACTTCACCATGAGGAGGTAGTTTGTCCACATTAAGAGGTAAAGTCATTTCACCATTAAGGCTGATTTCCTGTTCTGGTAATTTAATTGCCAGTTGGTCAATAACTAGCGATTCCTTACCATAAATATGCGCTGACAATTTAACCTTCTTCCCCTGATAACTTAGTTTTTGCCCCTGAGAAGAGGAATTGAATTTTAGTCTTCCAGCAAAATCTTGCCAGGGATGAAAAGAAAGATTTTCCACGGACAAACTTCCTTGTGGAATATGAGCTAAAATATCAGCAACAGACAATGGAGCAAGACCTTGTGTAGATTCAGGTAACTGATTTAGGCAATTGATATCCCCACTAATATCTGCGGCATTTAATTGCCAATGATAACTGTTATCTATCTCTGAATATGGGTAACTAACAGATAATCGCGATACACGAATAAGCCTGCAATCCTTCACCTGCAATGAAATATCAGCCAGTTGCAAAACTCCATTTTTCCATTCTGGTTGTTTCAATGAAACCGTCATACCTGGAGGTAACCAATGACCGGTAACCTTAGGTAACCAATGAGGAATCGAAAACCATCCCGCCGCCATCAGTAATACCAACAGAATAGGTATGGTAATGAATATTTTTAACCCTTTGGTTATCAAATCCTTGCCTCTCCTTATTAAGCCTTAGATCGGTTACTTCTATACCCGTTATCTTTCAAGTTGCCTCTTTGTTGGCTGCGCTCGCTCACCCCGGTCACATAGTTACCTATGCTCCCGGGGATTCTCTCCCTTGCCGTCGCGATCCATCTTGAAATCCATAGGGTATATTGTTATTCCATAATTTAGCAGACACACCTTAAACTAAGACATTGATTATTAAGAAAATTATGTTGAACATATAGGGGAACAACAAGCAATACACTTATAGAGTTAATTAATTTATTGTTTATTTAACCCTTTACGTCAGCAATAATTTAAGCCCAAAACAATTTATTAGCTACTTAAATTATAGCGGAGATAATTCCATGAAATTAGTCGTTTACAGTACCAAACAGTATGACCATAAACATCTGGAGCAGGTCAATAAAAAGCTCGGATTTGGTTATGATTTCGAGTTTTTCGATTTCCCTCTTAGTTCAAAAACTGCCAAAAATGCTATTGGTGCAGATGCTGTTTGTATTTTCGTCAACGATAATGCTGACCGTAAAGTGCTCGAAGAATTGGCTGAAATGGATATAAAAATCCTCGCATTACGTTGCGCAGGTTTTAATAATGTCGATCTAGATGCAGCTGAAGAATTGGGTATTCAGGTTGTACGGGTTCCAGCCTATTCCCCTGAAGCTGTTGCTGAACATACCGTCGGATTAATGTTGTGCTTAAACCGCCGTATCCACCGAGCTTACCAACGTACCCGTGACGCCAATTTCTCTCTTGAAGGCTTAATTGGCTTCAATATGCACAGCCGCACAGCAGGAATTATCGGAACCGGCAAGATTGGTATTGCAACTCTACGTATTCTTAACGGGTTTGGTATGCGTTTGCTAGCTCATGATCCCTACCCCAATCAAGCTGTTTTGAATCTCGGTGCTCAATATGTCGATCTGGATACACTGTATGCTCAATCCGACGTCATATCTCTTCATTGCCCGTTAACACCAGAAAACCATCATCTGCTGAATGAAGTTGCTTTCAGCAAAATGAAAAACGGCGTAATGATCATCAATACCAGCCGAGGGGCTCTAATTGATTCCATCGCAGCCATTGGCGCATTAAAACAACAAAAAATTGGCGCTCTGGGTATGGACGTTTACGAGAATGAACGCGATCTCTTCTTTGAAGATAAATCTAATGACGTAATTCAGGATGATATTTTTCGTCGCTTGTCTTCATGTCATAACGTGCTGTTTACCGGTCATCAGGCATTTCTGACAGAAGAAGCCTTAACCAGTATCAGTGAAACTACGCTGAGAAATATCCAGCAATTAATCAACGGGAAAAATTGCCCAAATATTGTTAGTAAGTACCCTTAAAATAATATATAGGAGATAAACATGAAAAAAATACTACCTTTGGCAACAGCAACTTTATTGTTAGCCACATTCCAAGCGTCTGCGGTAGAAAACGTGTCAGTTGATGATTTACAACGTCACAAATTTGTTCTGGTGAGCGTTAATGGCGAAGGCGTGAAAAATCAAGATGGTCGCGTACCAACCATTCAATTCGGGGAAAAAATGCACGTTTCTGGTTCCATGTGTAATCTCTTTATGGGTCAAGGTAAACTGAAAAATGGTGTACTGACCGTTAAAAACCTGGCCAGCACTCAGATGCTTTGCTCTGATGAAAAATTGAATAGATGGGATTACCTAATTGGTCAAGTGTTAGAAGATGGCGTTAAAGTGAAGTTGAAAGATCAAAAATTGACACTATCTCACCCCGACAATACATTGGTTTATAAAGTTCAGTAATCAAAAAAATCATTTATAAAGTTAGCATTAAACATTTAGCAGAGTGAAATTTCTTGAATGGACTCAAGATTAAACTCTGTTTATCCAAATGTTTTATGTTTTAGGTGCCGGAAATTATTCTCCGGCACTTCCAGATATAATACCTAAGCAATAAATTTACCGCCGACATTAAACTTTTAAACATTATAGGAGAACCAAAATAGACATAAATAAATATAGATAACATCACTTATTTTTAACTTATTCCCTCCAACTTAAATAAAGAGTTTTACACTTTTTACATTTAATAGATAGTTTACTAACTAAATAAAAGGAAATAATTTATGTCCAATATTGTACTGACTGATATTCAATTTATCGACCTCATGAACGAAATGCGCCAACACGCAAAACGGATGTTAAATGATTCTAAAATTGAACCATTTATGCCATCGACACCTGAACTCCAAGCATATGCAAATACGCTTGGGGAACAATATGAAAGTATAGATATTACCGAAAATAAGGAAATAGATGGTATTATTAATGAATTGAAAGATTCTGTGAAATCTGGTGCTAATTCAACAACAAACGTTTCTAAGGCAAGTGTAACTGATAGCACACAGAAATATCAGAAAGCGATTACCGCTGATCCAGACAACGCAGACCAAGACTGGATCGATAACATGAACAAATCTCGTCAAAGAACCAAAGATGAGAACAACAGACAAATTGATACAAGTTACGATAAAGCCATTCAATTCGGGTTACAATTTCCTAACTCTAGAGCAGCAATACAAAGTTTTATGGAAAAAACTAATGCATTCTTCTCCAGTTTATTTGGCAGACTTTCAAATTTTATACTTGATGCAGCCAGGCAACTCTCTGAATGGATAAGCAGAGCGTGGGAATCAATTAAATCGTTCTATGATAAAATTAATGTTTGGATTTCCGGTGCTTTGTAATTAATTGATAATGGTTCGAGTTAGTTCGAACCATTATATTCACCTCAGATATAACCTGGAAAAAATTAATTACTTATTAGGCAGTTTGATCCTGGAAATAATTGCCAGTCTATCCATATAATATTCCACATTACCCCACAACCAACACTGCTCTTTACTAACATCATCTTCAGCTAAAATATTTCTTAATTCACAAGTCATAACGTCATAGCCGTAAACATGAAGCCCAAACTGTAACGCCTCATACATTCTGGCTTGCCAAAAAGAGGTGCCTTCTATTATTTGACTCATATTTGAAGCAACAACATCATAGGTTTTAATCAGATAGTGGAAAAAGATTTTAGCGGCCAAATCACTTAATGCCGCTTTATGTTGTGGCTTCCTCGTTCGCCACACAAGTATCTGCGAAGCGAGGCGACAGTTAAGCACCAAGTCACTTAATATAATAACTTTGTTGTAATAAACTACTTCTTTTGTTTCGTCACTAAGTAGCGCTAATTCAAAATAGGGCTCATCTATATCATCCAAATCTAGCCTGTTATCAACCCTGATCAACCGGTAACCAGGTGGAAAAATGAGTTCATCCACATCATGCACAATATTAGTACCAGAGGAATCAAGAGCATCATACAGAACACGATTGAACTCTAACTCACTCAATTGGATGAAATCATTGGTAATCTTTTCTATGTTTCCCACATGTATTGGCATACTTTATGCCTCCTATAATAGACCACAGGTTCAATTACCTAATGGTAATAGTATAGATGCAATTATATACAATCAACCTTTAGTTCATTTTTGGTGGATATATCCACTGGTTAACTTAGCTCTAGAGCAAGCTCCCAACTTGGGAAACACAGAAAATAACTTATTAAATTACAGTTAGTTAAATCATTATCAAGGTTTATTAATAATATGGTCTTCCCATTCCACAACATCAATTTCCCGTACAGCGATATGCCTAACAGAAATTCTTTCGCTATGCATTGCTGATTTCGAACCTTTAATCAGAGGATGCCACGGTAATAATGGCTTCCCTTCTTCAAGCAAACGATATGCACAAGTTATTGGTAACCATGCAAAAGTCGGCAAATTATGACGGGTTAATTTGATACAATCCGGTTCATATCTGAAACGATCTTCGTAATTTTTGCATTGGCACGTTTTTATATTGAGTTGATTGCAAGCAACATTAGTAAAATAAATTTCATCGGTATCATCATCCATCAATTTATGTAAGCAACACTGCCCACAACCATCACATAATGACTCCCATTCTTCATCCGTCATCTGATCTAAGGTTTTTACCTGCCAGAAAGGCTGAGACATAACTCTACTATTCCTTATATTATTCAAATCACCCTGGTAGTGAGTGAATTATCATTCAGAGTAACCTTTAACACATCACCGGGTTTCAGTGCTCCAACACCTTCCGGTGTACCAGTGAGAATGACATCTCCCGGCCGCAAAGTGAAAAAGTGCGACATATGGCTGATCAGGGGAACAATGGGTGTCAACATATCGTTACTATTACCGTTCTGCCGTAGCTCATTATTGACTGTCAGTGAAAACTGGACATTCCGCAGATCACCAAAATGACTTATTCGAATAAACCCAGATATCGGGCAAGAGCCATCGAACGCCTTACTTTTTTCCCACGGTTGACCCGCTTTCTTGAATTTAGATTGCAAATCACGCAAGGTGAGATCCAATGCAACAGCAAAACCCGCGATAGCGGCGCCAACTCGCTCTTCATTTGCTTGTTTCAACGGCGTACCAATCAGTACAGCCAGTTCAACTTCATGATGAACAACACCAAAATCCTTTGGAATTGCAATTGGCTGATGTATATCACACAGTGCAGTTTCCGGCTTAATAAAAATGACTGGCTCTTCCGCTGGCTGAGACCCCATCTCTTTAATATGTTTAGCGTAATTACTACCAACGCAAACCACTTTATTGACAGGAAGATCCAGTAATGCCCCCAGCCAGTCTCTGTGTTGATACATATTCGTTTCTCACTCTGGTTTATTAGGCAACATACCCATAATTATAGCACTTATTGCCCATCTTATCGGCCACCACGCCAAAACTGATCGCAAAATAAGGAAACCTTTCCTTTGAGAGGCAAACCAGATTGTTTCCCTTATAAAAGCACAACTCATTGTGAATATTGTGGTGGTTAATAAAACCGCGCCGACGGTTAATTTTGCTCATCAAGCCCCTGGATTCTTCTTATTTTTCCATCTGGTTCAGATGTGCATTCATTAAGTTTTCAACCGGAGGGGGGATTTGTAGGTAAAAACCCTGTTCAATTAACGATATTTTTACCTTTTCGATATCAGCACCAGCCAAGTTTTTTCTGTCTACCAGAGAGATCGTCATTGTATATTGGGGCTGTCCAAAACTTTTCAGTAACTCTTCGGGAACGCGAGAGAAATTATCTCTTTTTTCAACATAAAGATATGTTTGCTCCCTTTTCGGACTTCTGTAGATCGCACAAATCATTATAATAAACTCTTTTAAATTCAGGTCACAACTTGCTTGAATAATTCAGTAATTATAACATGTTTATTGTATTTCTAAATATCGTATCCCAGAGGGTATTCTGGGGGGATCTCAAATTTGCTGAATCTGAGTCAGGCAGGATAGATGTCACAGTCGCCAATTGAGCTAAAAGGCAGTAATTTTACGCTTTCGGTTGTTCATTTACACAATGACCAACCAGAAATCATTCTACAGGCCCTACAGGAAAAAGTGGAACAAGCACCGGATTTCCTGAAAAATGCGCCTGTTGTCATTAATATCTCCGCTCTGCCGGCAAGCGCTGATCTGAAAGCACTGCATTACGCTATTGATTCAGCAGGATTCCGTATTGTCGGAATAAGTGGTTGTCGTGATGAGCAACAACGCAGGGCGGTAATAAAAGCATCCTTACCACTACTAAGTGAAGGAAAAAAACAAAAAACCTCGGCAAAGGAAGATAAACCGGCCGAACCCGCAATTAAAAAAACCCGTGTAATTAATTTACCTGTTCGCTCAGGTCAAAGGATTTATGCCCAAGGCAGTGATCTTATTGTTACCAGTAATGTAAGCGCCGGTGCCGAATTGATTGCAGACGGCAATATTCACATCTACGGTATGATGCGTGGTCGAGCATTAGCCGGTGCATCCGGTGATCAGGAGTGCCTGGTTTTTTGCACCCATTTAAATGCTGAACTTGTCTCTATCGCAGGGCAATATTGGCTCGGCGATAAAATCCCAACTGAATTAGCAGGAAAAGCCGCAAAACTTAGCCTGGTAAATAATGAATTAACTATTGAACCTTTAATCTAGCCCTTTTAATAAGGAATCACTTCATGGCACGCATTATTGTTGTTACATCAGGTAAAGGTGGCGTTGGCAAAACCACTTCAAGCGCGGCCATTGCTACCGGCCTTGCTCAAAGAGGTAAAAAGACCGTCGTTATCGATTTTGACATCGGCCTGCGTAACCT
Organism: Photorhabdus sp. S10-54; assembly: GCF_963878145.1. Classification (NCBI taxonomy): domain Bacteria; kingdom Pseudomonadati; phylum Pseudomonadota; class Gammaproteobacteria; order Enterobacterales; family Morganellaceae; genus Photorhabdus; species Photorhabdus sp. S10-54. The sequence goes on from NZ_CAWNXG010000002.1 coordinate 149,069, forward strand.
CGATCTGATTATGGGATGTGAACGCCGCGTAGTTTATGACTTCGTGAACGTTATCCAAGGAGACGTCTCGCTTAATCAGGCATTAATTAAAGATAAACGTACCGAGAATCTTTATATCCTACCAGCATCGCAAACCCGCGATAAAGACGCTCTCACTACTGAAGGCGTTGAGCAAGTTTTAGTTGATCTGGATAAACAAGGTTTCGAGTTTATTATCTGCGACTCCCCAGCAGGGATTGAAAGTGGCGCGTTGATAGCACTCTATTTTGCTGACGAAGCCATTATCACAACAAATCCTGAGGTCTCTTCCGTACGTGATTCAGACCGTATTCTGGGTATCCTGGCCTCAAAATCTCGACGAGCTGAACGGGGTGAAGATCCCATTAAAGAACATCTGCTATTAACCCGCTATAACCCAGGCCGTGTAAGTCGTGGTGATATGCTAAGTATGGAAGACGTTCTGGAAATTTTATGCATTCCTTTAATCGGTGTTATTCCGGAAGATCAATCTGTACTGCGTTCATCTAACCAAGGGGAACCGGTCATTCTGGATACAGAATCTGATGCAGGAAAAGCGTATACAGATACTGTTGAACGTTTATTAGGGGAAGAACGTCCTTTCCGCTTCATTGAAGAAGAGAAAAAAGGCTTCTTAAAACGCCTGTTTGGGGGATAAAACATGGCCTTGCTAGATTTCTTTCTGTCGAGAAAAAAAACGACAGCAAATATCGCTAAAGAGCGGCTGCAAATCATCGTGGCAGAGCGTCGCCGCGGTGATTCTGAACCTGCTTATCTGCCTGATATGAAACGGGATATCTTGGCAGTAATCTGTAAGTATATACAGGTCGATCCAGATATGCTCTCTGTACAATTTGAGCAGAAAGGTGATGATATTTCCGTCCTAGAGCTGAATATAACATTACCTGAGGTAGAAGAACCTCAAAAATAACGCGGGTAAACAGTGCTGTTTTATCACTACCGCCATCAAAGTAACCACAAACGAATTATGTGGCAATCTGAGATGGGGAACCCCTAACCGGGAACCCCTTCTCATGCTTTAGACTGGCGTCAGGCTAAGGCTCTGATATGGGTTAATCAGGATAGTTCGCCAGAATCTCTGAGACTGGCTCAGCCAGCAACTCTCCCCGCCACCCACTAAGCAGTTCAGGTTTGCCATTTAATTGTTTCAATTTCCAGTGAACACTGAGTAATTGATTAATCTGACGACGAGATGCCAATAATTCAGAATTAAATCTATGCTGCTCACTTACCTGATGGATCAGCGCTTTAATATCCTTAAATGCTTTACGATAACCAGGTTGATCAATCAGGTTCGTCATTGGCGGCGGGCATTCACTTTCTGGAATATTTCCACTTTCAGCAACCATTGCCAATAGGCGACGACCATGACAACGAATCTCCTGCCCACTTAGCCCTAACGCATCCAACTCTGCCAAAGAAGTTGGCATATAACGCGCTACCTGCCATAGGTTTTCTTCACGAATGACGAAGTTCACGGCTAAATCGCGTTCTCTGGCCTGACTCAAACGCCATGCGGCCAGTTTTTTCAAACACGCAAGCTGTTGGGGACGTAATTGACAGATATTACCTATCTGTTTATAAGCACATTCCGGCGCCAAGATCTCTTTACGGCGTCGACAGATAAGTTGACACTCACCCGTCGCAGCCTCCATATATCCAGCCTGCTCTGTTGCAGTCATTAGGATATCCGCTAAAGGCAACAGATAATAAACATCTGCTGCTGCATATTCGCACTGTTTTTCACTTAACGGACGGGCAAGCCAATCAGTGCGGGATTCGCTTTTATCCAGCTCGACATGGATATATTCAGCCACCAGCGCGGCAAAGCCACATGAAAGCGGGTGCCCAATAAAAGCCGCCAAGACCTGAGTATCAATCATCGGTTCCGGCAAGCATTGAAAAGCATTCAGAAAAACTTCCAAATCTTCACTGCCAGCATGTAACAGCTTCAATATTTGAGGATGAGTAATTAACTCACGGAAAGGTTGCCAGTTGGTGATATTAAGTGGATCAATCAGAGAAAGTTGTTCGCCATCATACAGTTGTATCAAACCTAATTGTGGGTAATACGTCCGTGTGCGTACAAATTCAGTATCCAATGCTACTTTTGAGTATTTTTTTGCCCCTTCGCAAACTTGTTGCAACTGAGCATCTGTGGTGATCAACTGATAATTCAAAACATAGTTCTCTTAGCCATTCATGGAATAAGCACGACAACGCCGGCTAATACCGGCGTTGTCGTGCTTATCAATATTATGAAGAGGATCTCAGGCTATAGCTACATTCCTGACCTTTTCCTCTTCATCACGCAGTTCCCTACGAAGAATCTTACCTACATTAGACTTAGGTAATTCATCCCGGAACTCAATGATCTTTGGTACTTTATACCCTGTTAGATAACGACGACAATGGGTTTTAAGTTCATCCTCGGTCAAACTAGGATCTATCCGAACCACAAATACTTTGACAGTTTCACCGGAACTTTCGCTTGATACCCCTATTGCTGCTGACTCTAGCACTTTAGGGTGAGCTGATACAACATCTTCAACTTCATTAGGATACACATTGAAACCAGAAACCAAAATCATATCTTTTTTACGATCTACGATACGAATGAAACCTTGTTCATTAACATTCGCAATATCACCCGTTGCTACCCAACCATCTTTCAACACTTCTTCTGTTGCATCAGGACGATTCCAATAACCAACCATCACCTGTGGGCCACGTATCCACAATTCTCCCTGCTGGCCCATCTCTACCTCATTACCATCATCACCCATAAGTTTGATTTCCGTTGAAGAGACCGGGAAACCAATACTGCCAGTGTAATGTTTCGAATTATAAGGATTACAGGAAACCAAAGGTGAACATTCTGTTAGACCATAACCTTCAAGCAGGTTGGTGCCTGTCACTTTTGCCCATTTCTCAGCAACCGCTTTCTGTACCGGCATACCACCACCAACAACCAGACGCAGCGTAGAAAAATCAAGCTTCTTAAATTCTTCATTATTCAACCAGGCGTTAAACAATGTATTTACCCCGGTGACAGAAGTGAACGGATAACGACCTAATTCTTTAGCTGTACCCGTAATATCACGCGGGTTAGTGATCAGAAGATTGCACCCACCCAAGTAAATAAGTAACAAGCAATTTACCATTAACGCAAATATGTGATAGAGAGGCAACGCCGTAACAATCAGCTCTTGGCCTACACGTAATAATGGAGAATAAACCGCTTTTGCCTGTTCAAGATTTGCCAAAATATTACGGTGAGTCAGCATAGCCCCCTTAGCTACGCCAGTGGTGCCACCAGTATATTGCAGAAAAGCCAAATCATTACCGTTAATTTCTGGTTTTACATATTGCATGCGATAACCTTTCTGTATCGCACAACGAAATGAAATGGCATCAGGCAGATTATACTTCGGTACCAGCCGTTTAATATATTTCACCGCAAAATCAACCAACGTACCTTTAGGACGAGATAGTTGGTCCCCCATACGCGTCAAAATAACATGCTTAACTTTAGTATTAAAAACGATCTTTTCCAATGTATGGGCAAAATTGGAGACGATCACAATAGCGGAAGTGCCGCTGTCATTAAGCTGATGTTCAAGCTCACGTGGCGTATACAGCGGGTTTACATTTACGACAATCATACCTGCACGTAGAACACCAAACAGTGCAACGGGATATTGCAGCAGGTTTGGCATCATCAGCGCAACGCGATCTCCTTTACTTAATCCCAAGCCATTTTGCAAATATGCTGCAAATGCCCGACTACGCTCTTCCAACTTACGAAAGGTCATAATCTCACCCATATTGATAAATGCAGGTTGATCCGCATAGTGCGCTACGGCATTTTCAAACATTTCAACCAATGATGCATAACGATCCGGGTCAATTTCCGCAGGAACATCCGCCGGATAATGTTTTAGCCAGACTTTCTCCAAGGTAGTACTCCTGAAATTTTAATTGCTATGTTATCACTCGCCTAATAAATAACGCACGCTTTGATTTAACAAATTATTAACTCAGCGTACCAGTTTAAAAAAGAAACATTGTTCAGGTTGAGATACACATCACTAATTTCACGTTAATCCTGATACATAAAAACAAAGAGAATTGTGTTGTCTGTAAATTATTTTTATTTATCAGTATATTATTGCCACAATTAATATTTAACTTTGTAGCTATTGACTATACATTGACCTACTTATTTTTTGCTTAAGATAGCATTTTTGAAATAGCATTTATTGCTTTCGTCTATTCCAATGCATTATTAAAAAACCAATGGTAATAAAAAATGATTATAAATAACATTACGGTCAGAAGGGCAACCTATAAAGATAGTGCTACTATCAGCGACATAGAGCGCCAAGCTGCGTCCCTTTTTCCAGAAGAACTCTTACCAAAAGTACTCGGCGATCAAACCCTACCCGCGTATGAAATTGAATCAAGTATTCAGGAACAACGGCTTTGGGTCGCTGAAAGTGATCAAAAACTGGTTGGATTTGCGCTAATCCGCCGTTTAAATCAATTGATGCTGCTAGCTGAGATTGATGTGTTACCGAAATATCATGACCAAGGTATTGCCAGTACCCTGCTTAGCTTAATCATTGAGCAATTAGAACAAAACAAAGAAACCGCACTTTACCTCACAACTTTTCGTGATTTTCTACCAAGCCGCAAATTATATGACAAATTTGGTTTTGTCATACTGCATTCGAATGATATTCCTAATGAACTACAGAAAATTCTAGTAGAAGAGATGACTGCGGGTTTGGGTGCAAGAATTGCGATGAAATTAACGATCAATCCAAAGATAGATAGGAAATAACAGATAAATTACCGCCACATATTATTGCGGCGGCTCAAACTGGAAAGAAAGTTACAATGTCACAAAGTGTATATCAACAATCCCGATTAAAATAACTCTATCTGGTCAAAATAGTCTCAACAAGTGTGGAGTCGGGGTAATACCAATTCCATCCCCAACCTGAATAATATGGATAGCCATAATAATTCCAAGGCCCCGGGCCATAAGGCATCAATACTCGCTGAACAACTTTCCAGCGTTGATAACCCATCGCATTAATCACAACATAAGCATAATCCGCACAACCAATTTTTCCCTTTTTCAATCCCACTATCGGACCTACGACAGTGACGTAATTTCCTTTAAAATCGTCAGGATCAAGGAAATCATTAACATAAACATAGATACGGCCAAGGGAAGGCTCATCTAATTCTGGACTGGCATCCGATGCTAATGGCAATGACGATATTTCCAGACGAGTACGGTGATTTTCATTTACTACACCAAGTACCTTGCCGCCGAATCGCCCTTCCTGCCCGATAAACAGCTCAGGCGTACTCTTAACAGAAAGCAGATCTTGAACAGGCGTTGGTGACGTTCCTTTTATTGAATCAGGAACGGTGATACAGCCTGTAAGCATTACAGCACCTAATAAGATTAGCGCGTTAATACTCGTCCGGTAGTTTATTACTCTTAACATAACCACCTTCTCCTGAAAATTGTCCCAATCATGATGTTTAAAATAACTCTGTCTATTTGATACTTTCTTTTACTACAAGTTTCATCAATAGATACTTAACGGCCCGGTAATTTTTTCCAAGTAACTTCATTACGCAAGTATACCGGTTCAGCATGTTCTACGGCCGTCACTTCACCGTTTTGCCACATTTGTATCGCCAGAAGTAACATATCTTCAGCATGAGGTAATGTGATACTACTATCAGTTAACGTTAAATGACTTGCCATCAACTGAGGATAAGCCTGCCAGCCAGTACCAGCAACCACCCAATCGCCACTTAATGAAGCCATGAATGCCTGTACCTGTTCCGGTTTCAACACTGCTTCTGTTTCACTTCCTTGCCATTCACCTTGCTGATTACGGATATATTGCCCCCAATAAACTTCTCCCATCCGGGCATCAATGGCGGTTAATACCTGAGTTGCACCTAGCAGACGAAAAACACCTTGAGCCATTGCATTGAGCGTTGACACACCAATCACCGGCAGTTCAGCCCCCAAAGCCAAGCCCTGAGCAATACCAACACCAATACGCACACCAGTAAAACTCCCCGGCCCACGGCCAAAAGCTAGAGCATCAAGCTGCTGTAAACTAATCCCCGCTTCTGCCAGAACAGATTGAACCATAGGTAAAATACGTTGCGTGTGTTCACGTGGAGAGATTTCAAACTGCGCCAAAACGGCACCATCATTCCAAAGAGCAACAGAACAAGCTTCCGTTGCAGTATCAATAGCCAGAATTCGTACAGGCATGCCTTAAGCACCTCGGCAAGAAATATAATCCAAAATAAGGTGCTATTTTATCATAGCCTAGTCGATTTTACTCAGTTGGCAACCATACTCCATCACTTCCTAGCGTGATCTACTGTTACAAATATCGCGGGCAAAAACAGGCTGTGACAAATGCTCACGAAGAGAATGTATTTCCTCTGGAGATAATGATTCTATGGGAGTCAAACAAGCAGCATCAAACTCACGCATAGTTTGCTTACTGACATCCTCTATTTCGCTTAGTGCCTCCATCGTTTCGTGAATTGCAGCAAACGCATCACTACGATACTTTTTAACCATATTTAATCCCCCCGAAAAATGATCTTTTTCAATTAGCCTGGCTAATTGTTCATCCGATAACCCTAGAACGAGACCATATTTTCTACACTTAACCTTTTTTACCAGAAATGTTAGGAGATTGCCGAGCTTGAAGGAAAGCGACTGCTTTCTTTAAATCTCGGGTCCGTGGTGAAGGTGGCAAACTATTCAAAAACACTTCACCATATGGACGCATCACTAAACGATTATCACAAATGACAACGACGCCATAATCATCAATATCACGAATAAGCCGCCCGACACCTTGTTTCAGACTAATCACCGCATCCGGCAACTGAACTTCATTAAATGCATCACCACCTCTAAGTTGGCAATCTTCAATACGGGCTTTTAGCAGTGGATCATCCGGTGCCGTAAAGGGCAATTTATCGATAATGACACAGGAAAGCACCTCACCGCGCACATCAACACCTTCCCAAAAACTGCTGGTTGCCACCAATAAAGCGTTGCCGGCGGCAATAAATTGCGAAAGTAGCTGGCCTTTGCTGGTTTCACCTTGAACCAAAACCGGCAATGTCATGTTGGCACGGAACGATTCAGCCAGACTGCGCATCATCTGGTGTGAAGTACATAAAAAGAAACATCGACCTTTATTGGCTTCAATGAGTGGTTTGAGCATCTCTGCCAACCATTTTGCACTACCAAGCTGATTTGGTGATGGTAGATGACGGGGAACACAAAGTAGCGTCTGGCTTTGATAATCAAATGGACTTGGCAGTAATAACGTTTTCGCCTCTTTTAAACCTAGTCGTTCAGTGAAATGGGAAAGTTGCTCGTTAACAGAGAGTGTCGCTGAGGTGAACACCCAACAACCGGATTGCTCATTAATTATCTCATTAAATTTATCGGCAACAGACAGCGGTGTAAGTGCTAAAAGAAAATGACGACCATAACTTTCAAACCAATAGCTATAACCGGGGATAGTCACCTCTTTCAAGCGTTTAAGACGATTACGATAAATTGTTGCCCTTTCAAATGCCGCATCCAACATGACTGAACGCCCTAAAGATAATTTTATCACGTCATAACAAAGCTCAAGCGCATCATCAAGCAATACTAATGCTCGCTGGACTTGCGGATTTTGCAATAACTCCCGCAAATTACCCCGATAACCATTCTCTCCCAACGCTAGCCGGAAATCTTGTGTACTCTGACTTAGACGATCTGCGCTCTTTTGTAACTGAACTTGATCTCGGACTTCCGTGCGATACGCCATAGTGATGTCTCTTGAGAGATCCATCAGTTGGCGGCTACTTAATTGCTGACCAAAATATTGACTAGCGATATCAGGGACTTGATGTGCCTCATCAAATATCTTGACTTCTGCTTGCGGGATCAACTCACCAAATCCCGTTTCTTTCACCACCATATCCGCCATAAACAGATGATGGTTAACAACGATAACATCTGCCTCCATTGCCCGACGGCGGGCTTTGAGTACAAAGCATTCCTGATAACGTGGGCAATCACTGCCAAGGCAGTTATCGTTCGTACTGGTGACCAACGGCCAAACCTGGCTATCTTCCGCCACTTGGTGACAAGTACTGATATCACCCTCTTCAGTTTGTGACGACCAGCCTCTTAGCCGAACAATATCTGACAGAATTTCTGCTTCCAATTGCCCGCCCCCAAAAGAGTGCTGCTCCAACCGTTCCAAGCACAGATAATTCGCACGACCTTTCAACAACGCCAATTTACCGGTGAAATTAATTGCTTCAGCAACTGTCGGTAAATCACGATTATAGAGCTGATCCTGTAATGCTTTAGAACCTGTGGAAATGATAACTTTCTGCCCAGAACGCAACGCGGGTGCTAAATAGGCAAATGTCTTACCTGTTCCCGTGCCTGCTTCTACGACCAATCGTTGATGGTTTTTAATCGCACACTCAATAGCCACTGCCATTTCTCTTTGAGCATCACGGGGTTTAAAACCTGTTATTGCTTTAGCAAGGGCACCATTTTTCGCAAAATCGTCTGACACAAACCGTCTCTTTCAATAGAATGGATGGAGATTATGCCAATAGTATGTTCTGATCACCACCCAAAATCAGGCAGATAATCATTCACAGGAAGAGTATCCATGACAATTGAACGTATTGATCCACAGGATCGCTGGTCTGAAGCGGTAGTTTACAATAAAACTATTTACTACACCGCCGTACCAGAAAATCTGGATGGTGATATTACTGAGCAAACAGCGAATACGTTGGCCGCTATTGATATCATGTTACAGCGTCTCGGTTCTAATAAAAGCAAAATTATCGACGCCACTATTTTTCTGGCGGATGGAAAAGAGTTTGCTGGCATGAATGCCGCCTGGGATGCATGGGTTGTTGCAGGAAGCGCACCTGTACGCTGCACAGTTGAAGCTAAACTAATGAATCCCAAATACAAAGTCGAGATAAAAGTTATCGCAGGTATTTAATATTAATTTGGGGATATTCTCTATCGCCTGCATTTATATTTTAATTATATGGAGGTTATTAAGAATATCCCAATAGGTGTTATTAATGTAAATAAGATATAATTTTATCCGTTAATTTAGTTGCAATAACATTTTAAAATAAAATATTAATCGATATTTTCATGAACTACATTATCCATTGTTCCAAGTGGAATATTATAAACCCAACATTTCTAACCTTCCTCCTATGCCTTGAACTATAAGATGACCATTATAATGGTCATCTAATGTTGACATTCTTATTTTGACAAACCATGATAATGACTATTATAGTGGTCATTAAGACCATCAATGACCATTATAATGGTCATAAGGAGGGAGTATGTTAAAACATAGAGCCTATTCAAAATTCTCTAAAGAAGCAGTCATGTTACTCGGAGAACAAATCAAGTTAGGTAGAAAACGGCGCCATTGGTCAGAAAAGAATTTGGCAGAACGTGCTGGTATATCCAGAACCACACTGCAAAAAATTGAAAGCGGAGATATGGGTTGCTCTATAGGATTAGCATTTGAGCTAGCTAACCTTGTAGGTATCAACTTGTTTGATAGTGATAAGCTTCCTATCTCAGCACGTATAGAACAAACGAGAGATAAGCTAGTTTTGTTACCACAACGTATTCAGGAAGAAGAGAGAGAAATGTACGATGATTTCTAACAACAAAGAAGCTTATGTCTGGATATGGTTACCAGAACAAACTAAGCCAGTGATCTAACAATACCTGGCTGTATCCGCGACGCTTCTCCTGATGCGTGGGGTCGCAGAGTTATAATCAACAAAAAATTAGGACTAAAAGGAGCGGATACAGAAACTACTATACCCGTCATCTTTCAAGTTGCCTCTTTGTTGGCTGCACTCACTCACCCCGGTCACATAGTTACCTATGCTCCCGGGGATTCGCTCCCTTGCCGTCGCGATGCATCTTGAAATCCATAGGGTATATATTAAATGAAATAACTTACCTTCTTGAATCAGGATCTGACCGCATAGGTGCTTTAGATTTTCAACTATCTCCATCCAAATATACTCCACGATCTATAAAAAATGTCAGTTTAGAAGAATTAGTTCAATCCGCAGAACGAGTTGAAAATGGTCTATTATTAACGCCAGAATTAGACCAAGCACTTTTTCACGGTAGTTCAATCGGCGGGGCACGGCCTAAAGCACTAATTGAGGATAAAGGAAGAAAATATGTCGCTAAATTTTCTTCAAGTAGTGATCTTTACAGTGTAGTTAAAGCAGAGTTTATTGCCATGAAACTTGCTAAGCAAGTTGGTATTGATGTTGCACCAGTAAAATTAACAACATCCTCAAATAAAAATGTACTATTAATTGAAAGATTTGATCGAGAACATACCCAAAATGGTTGGTTACGGAAATCAATGGTCTCTGCTCTAACCCTATTTAATTTGGATGATATGATGGCTAGATATGCTAGTTATGAAAAATTTGCCGAGATTATACGATATCGTTTCACTAATCCTCAAAAAACATTAGAAGAATTATTTTCACGGTTAGTTTTTAATATATTGTGTGGTAACACAGATGATCACGCTCGAAATCATGCTGCATTTTGGGATGGAAAAAATTTAAGTTTAACCCCTGCTTATGATATATGTCCTCAAGGTAGATCGGGTAATGAAGCATCTCAAGCAATGCTAATAGTCGGAAATAAAAATCTAAGTCAATTACAAATTTGTTTGGAAACTGCGCATAACTTTAATATTTCAGAGAAAAAAGCAAAAGAAATCTTTAATAAACAAATATCAATAATCCAAGATAATTGGAACAGTATCTGTGAAGAAGCTGAATTAAGTGAAATAGATAAAAAGTTGCTCTGGCATAGACAATTTTTAAATCCATTTTCTATAGCTTTTTGAGAATTTTAGGAGCCTGTATATAAACTTATTATAAATCAATCTTACAGGCTAAAACACCTACTTTAGTAATGACCCATTTTAGGAATAATTTTAAATTAGACTATTTTTAATTCGTAGATAAAACTTCGATGATTAAGTGTAATAAAATAGTTTCCAATATTGCTTATCACAAATCGCGTTAATTTCATCTGACAGAGTTAACTCACCAAATGGATTTTCGACTATTTACCTTTTCAATGTTGAATTATACTTATACGTCGTCCATACTTTCTAATAAGCACATCAGTGTCTGGCCACTGTTTAGTGAATATAAACATGGCCTAATCTTCAATAACTTTTATCACTTGGTATGGAGCATGCTATGGATGTTTGTTCAGGTTGTCATGATTCCCTTCATGATTCCGTTGTTGCGGAAGTAGAAGGCAAGATCTATAAAAGTTGCCCATGTTGTTCCGCCTCAATGGGTCAACACGTTTTTTATCGCTATGAAGACTTCGGTATGAGGGATATGGGTGATGGCCGCTATATTGTTCATTCTTGGTGTCCTGGTTGTCGTTTGAAAGATGGTAATAAACCAGACATATGTTTTACCTGCTAGAAAGTCGTTTTACTCATATCTGCTGGTGACTATGCAAAATAGTTGCATGCCAGCAGATAATGATTGGATTACGCTACGGCTTAAGCCATCTTGATTATCACCATGCCCAACAGCAACAAGGCAATTCCACCCCAACCTTTACAATTCAAACGCTGATTAAACATAATCCAACCAGCAGCAACCGTCGCGATAATACCGAAAGCGCCCCATAAGGCATAAGCAACAGAAAGCTCAATTCCCTTCACTGCCTGAGCAAGCGCACTGAACGCCCCAAGGACGGTAATAAGCGAGAGAATACCCATCCAAGGACGTCTAAAACCATTAGAAAGTTTCAGTAAAATATTCGCTAAAATATCCAAAGCGACAGCAAGGAATAAGAACGCCGCATGCCACCATTCAAATTGTTGCAACATGTTATGCCTCCTTTATTTTACTGTTTTTGGTTGTTGCGACACTGACAGCCTTATTTGCCATCTGTTTTACTACCTCTGCCGATTTTTTCACTGCCGCTTTTCTAGTGCCGGATTTAATCAACATAATTCCTGTTATCAGCAGAGCCAAACCACCTACTTTCATCAATGACAGTGATTCATCAAACCACATGACACTAAAAACAGTAATAAATAGAATGCCAACCCCTTCCCACAACGCATACGCAACGCCCAGTGCAACTTTTTTCACCGCCATTGCCAGCAAAATATAGGATGCGGCGATCATAATGTACATAACAGCCATGCCAACTACACCACCAGAAACGCTGGCATGTTTCATTGATAAGGTACCGATAACTTCGGTAACAATTGCCATTGCAAGGAATAACCAATAAATCATTTTCTTTCTCCTGACTACGCAAATACGCACATCAAGACGCAAGCTAATAAATGATCTAACCCACCTATGCATAAGATGAGAAATAATAACCTGACGTTTTGACGAAACAGAAATACCGGTTGAAAACCGGTCAACAGGAGTCAGACGCTATAATGAACTGCACCAGTAATGCTCACTGGATAAAATGGCAGAAAGGAAAAGCATGTGAGTGGAACTTTGAAACTTGACGCTTTTGGCGCTGTTCATGATATCTCATTCTTTCATCGCACCGATATTCTGCACGATATACTAAGAATCCTCATAAATAATGTTAATATTCCTATTACTTCTACCATACGAAATAATAGAAAGCAACCTCTCAATTTTACTTATTTTTTTATCTGATAAACAGAGTTGAATCAAAAAACAACATTGATATCAACACAAGCAGATACCTTGTTGATAATAACCCAAGCCGCTTACAACGCGGCTTGAGCTTCAACGGATAAGGTTTGCCAATTACTCAAACTCATTCCACGAACGACCATCGCGAGTGATCATAGCAACAGAAGCAACCGGCCCCCACGTCCCCGCCTGATAAGGCTTAGGCGCATCATTATCCGCCGCCCATGCATTCATAATAGAATCAACCCATTTCCAAGCTTCTTCCACCTCATCACGACGAACGAATAGCGCCTGAATACCCCGCATAGCTTCCAGCAACAATCTCTCATAAGCATCTGCCAATGGAATATGGTTAAACGTTTCAGAGAAACTGAGATCCAACTTAGTCGTTTGCAAACGATGCTTGTGTTCCAGCCCCGGGGCTTTGTTCAGCACTTCAATATCAATACCTTCATCCGGTTGCAGACGAATCGTCAGCTTGTTTTGTGGCAGTTGTTGATAAGATTCAGAGAACAAATTCAGCGCCGGCTTTTTGAAATAAACTACCACCTCGGAACATTTCGTTGGCAGACGTTTACCCGTTCTCAGATAGAAAGGAACCCCGGCCCAACGCCAGTCGTCAATATCGACGCGGATAGAGACAAAAGTTTCCGTCCGGCTGGACTGGTTCGCCCCCTCTTCTTCCAGATACCCCGGTACCTTATGCCCCTGAACAAAACCAGCGGTGTATTGACCACGCACTGTTTTCTCCCGCACATTCGTGTGATCAATACGGCGCAGAGAACGCAATACTTTTACTTTTTCATCTCGGATACGGTCTGTTGTCAGATCTGCCGGAGGAGACATCGCAATCATGGTCAATATTTGCAACAAGTGATTCTGAATCATATCGCGCATTTGCCCAGCTTGGTCAAAATAACCCCAACGGCCTTCAATACCGACTTCTTCAGCTACCGTAATTTGCACATGATCAATTGTCCGGTGATCCCAATTATTCACAAACAGAGAATTGGCAAACCGTAGCGCTAATAGATTCAATACAGTTTCTTTACCCAGATAATGATCGATACGATAAACCTGACGCTCATTGAAATATTTTGCCACTTCATCATTAATAGCTTTAGATGATTCAAGATCGGTGCCTAAAGGTTTTTCCATCACAACCCGGTTTGGCTCTTTATTTAACCCGGCAAGGCCCAACCCATGACAAACCGAACCAAAAGTGCTCGGTGGCATTGCAAAATAATGGATTGCAGGCTGGTGTTCCTGATTAAGAATTGCCTTCAGTTTAGCAAAGTCTTCCTTTTGATTAACATCCAGATTGCAGAACGCCAAACGTTCACTCAATGTCTTCCATAACTCTGGATCTAATTTTTCCGGCAAGAACGTATTTAAAGCTTCTTCAACAACCTTGGTATACGCCTTTTTATCCCAATCAGCCCGGCCAACACCGATAATCCGGGTTTCTGGGTGGATATAACCCGCTTTCTCAAGCTGATAAAGGGAAGGCAATAATTTCCGGCGTGCCAAATCCCCTTTAGCGCCAAAAATGACTAAATCACAAGCCTGAGCTGTAGAAGTAACCGCCATATGTCTCTCCTCGTTGCGGGATATTGTAATTTTGTTACAGCATTAACCAATAATGTACTCTTTTGACCATAGCGCGTAAACAGCGATAACGAATAACCATTACTTCGCGTTAACAATATGTTTCACCACTGATAAAAATGTGATAATTTTATGTAATTTTACAACGCTTATGAAAGATAATTACCAATATGAAAGTTAGACACTAGTCATACTTTTATGAAAAACATTAAATTATTGTGACTTCCTACTGCCAGCTTCAATTTGCTAATAGTATATTTTCATAAAATTTATTATAGATTTCTCCTCTGAATGAAATCGTCAAAAATCACAGGTAACTGCGTTTTATGAATACACTGGAACGAGTCCAAAACAGTATCGAATTCTTGAGTAAGTCAGAAAAAAAAGTGGCGCAGATAATCCTGGCTTCACCGCAAACTGCGATCCATGCCAGTATCGCAACGCTGGCGAAAATGGCGGAAGTCAGTGAGCCCACGGTTAATCGTTTTTGTCGCCGTCTGGATACTAAAGGTTTTCCCGATTTCAAACTCCATCTAGCCCAAAGTCTTGCCAATGGTACGCCTTACGTAAATCGCAATGTTGAAGAGAGCGATACAGTTAGTGCCTACACCAATAAGATATTTGAATCGGTAATGGCAACTCTGGATACCGTGAAAAACAATCTGGATATTACGTCTATTAACCGAGCTGTTGACTTACTAACACAAGCCCGGAAAATCTCATTTTTTGGTTTAGGGGCTTCTGCGGCCGTCGCCCATGACGCAATGAATAAATTTTTCCGGTTCAATATTCCGGTTATCTATTTTGATGACATTGTGATGCAACGGATGAGCTGTATTAACAGTGCCGAAGGTGATGTCGTCGTACTCATCTCCCATACCGGCAGAACTAAAAGTTTGGTTGAAGCAGCACAACTTGCGCGAGAAAATGATGCGACAGTTATCGCAATTACCTCCCAAGATTCTCCCCTCGCCCACGAAGCAACGCTCGCCATTCTTCTGGACGTCCCGGAAGATACAGACATTTATATGCCAATGGTCTCAAGAATCGCTCAATTAACTGTTATTGATGTTTTAGCTACGGGTTTTACCCTGCGCCGTGGTTCAAAATTCAGAGATAACTTGAAAAGAGTCAAAGAAGCGCTGCGGAATTCACGCCTTAATAAAATTGACTTTCCCTCAACCTGAAAGTAATCCTCTTGTTGTTAGGCTGACTCGCAGCAATCGCGTAGTCAGCAATCGTTTATGGATCATTGAGTGCCAGTAAATAATCTACATTGGTCAATATATGAGAAGAATCATATAATTATGGCAAGAAAATCCTATATCACTTAGTTAACTCAATAAAATAATGATAGTTTAAAAAATCAAAAATCAAACCAGAGGGTTATTATAAATAATTCCGAAAAAATCGAAACCGGAAGAAATAGAAAACAGTAATAGCAAAATAACTTTCAGATGTTGAATATAAATTACTTAAATATTTATCCAATCACACAGTTTCGCATTTTTATTCCTATCCATTATACAAAAACAATTAACCCTTTAACTTATAAGAATACTTTATCATGCTTTTTCCGAGCTAAACTACTATTAACATATATTGCGGAAAATGAATTTTACAATAATTCAATATGCTGCTTATAAAATCACATTATTCAATTTTAGGAAAATATATGATTCCCCAGAATGATTTTAAAGCTTTTTCTATCAGTAATAATGCTAATGTAATCAGTCAAGAAGCCTATGAAGAAAACCGAAGTTTGAAAACTGGGTTTCCTCCAGGTGATATTACTATTCATTTGCTAAACAAAGTATTACGCCAATCGTCAACCATATCCTCTGTCGTCGCTAATTTTATCGCGACACAATCTGACAATGATATTCTGGATGACGGTGATATCGCTAAACTCATTACCCAATTAAATAGCGCGTTAGAACAAAAAATTACAACAACAGTACCAAGTGCCTCACTAACACAACAAGGCGTTATTCAACTCACAGACAATACAGGTAACAGTAATACCCTTGCGGCAACGCAGAAGCTTGTTTCTGATGTTAATCAGAATGCGAATAACCGGCTGGCAAAAGACCAAAACGGTGCCGACATTCCTGATAAAGATGCTTTTGTGAGAAACCTCAGTTTGTTTGAAAAATTGATCCCGGTAGGGGTACCACTTCCCTGGCCGACTACCACCCCACCAGAAGGATGGGCACAATGTAACGGCGCTCCTTTTGATAAAACAAAATATCCGAAATTAGCGCAAGCCTACCCTAATGGGATATTACCCGATTTACGTGGTGAATTTATTCGTGGTTGGGATAGTTGGCGTGGTATTGATAACGGACGTAATATATTGAGTTTTCAATATGATGCATTCAAAAGACATAATCATAATATTAATACCACTAACAGCGATAAAACCTCTCTTGAATATACAGACCCCATGCGTGGCAGTATGACTGGTGGTTCAAACGAACGAGGTAGCTTAGGGGAAAATAAATCCATTGGGATGAATGGTGATAATGAAACACGTCCAAGAAATGTAGCATTTAATTACATTATAAGGACCGCCTAATGAGTAAATCCGTACTGGACAAAAATAATATAGCCATCAGCATTTTTTCAGATATTGAATATAAACGGCTTAGATATTTATTTGATCACACAATTTCGGATTTTTATTTCTATCCATTATACAAAAACAATTAACTTCCTAAGTTACAAGGACAATTTATCATAATTTTTCCAAGCTAAACTATCATTAAAATATATTTATGGAAATTACTTCTACAATAATCTAATACCTTGATTATAAAATAATTTAATTTTAGGTGGAAACATGAACCCAAAAAATGATTTCAAAGCTTTTTCCATTAGTAATAATGCTAATGTAGTCAGCCAAGAAGCCTATGAAGAAAGCCCAAATTTGAAGACTGGATTCCCTCCAGGTGATATTACTATTCATTTGCTAAACAAAGTATTACGTCAGTCGTCAACCATATCCTCTGTCGTCGCTAATTTTATCATGACGCAATCTGGCAATGATATTTTGGATGATGGTAATACCGCCAACCTCACAACACTATTAAATAGAGCATTAGAACAAAAAATTGCAGCAGCAGTGCCAAGCGCCTCATTAACACAACAAGGCATTATTCAACTCACCGACAAAATAGGTAACAGTAATACCCTCGCAGCAACTCAGAATCTTGTTGCTGATGTAAACGATAACGCTAATAACCGGCTAGCAAAAAACCAAAACGGTGCCGATATTCCTGATAAAAATGCATTTGTGAAAAATCTTGGCTTAATCGAAACCATTATCAACACTCAATATCCTGTAGGCATTGTGATTTGGTTCGCTCAAAATAAAAACCCCAATGTGCTATTTCCGGGTACTACCTGGGAATACATTGGTGAAAATAAAACAGTTCGGTTAGCTAACGCCAATGGTTCCGATCTTTTATCAACTGGCGGCAACGATTCGATAAGTCTGACAGCAGCACAAATGCCAGCACATAATCATACATTTTCTGGGACAACGAGCACATTTGATTATGGCACCAAAACCACTAATACCACTGGAGCTCACCATCATGATAGCGCTTGGGGTGAAGCTTGGGGGGGACGTTACGGCTATTACGACAATTCTAGAAACAATATAGGGTCAGCAAACGTGCCAGATAATGACAACTACAAATTCAACACCAGCACTGATGGCAACCACTCTCATACGGTATCAATAGGATCACACAACCATACAATTTCAGGTAATACCGGAGATACAGGTGCCAATGCAGCGATTACAATTACCAATTCATATATTAAGTTGATGGGATGGCATCGAAAAGCATAAGAACCCTGCATCCCCCAGATCGCTGACAAACCTCACGCAAATAACTGTCTCTTAATCATAAATCTGACTTAAGAGACAGTGTCAACTCGACATACTAAAGTAAAATTTATCATTTGCGTACTTTACAGCCCCTCATCCTGAACGTTTCGTCCCTTGTGACTACTCCTCGCCGTCAACGGCGAGACTACAACTTTTCATTATCAAAATCTCCAAGGCTATTAGATTATTGATAAATCGGGAACAAATCATGATAGGATAGAAATGCGGCAATAAATATCCGTTAAAAAAGGGTTAGCTGATTCGCTAGGGCATAGCGATTGTGTAAAACGTTCCCCCTGTCGTTCCTCTATAGTTGACAACGGTCAATAGGCACTACAGCGAAAAGTATCATGATAAGTTGATACGACGGGTCACAAAAAGCCCCACGGTAGTCGCTTGCGACTTTGCAACGGGGCAAGTTACAAGAGTAATCTATAAGCAGCCTTGATAGTTGGATTGCCGAAGAGTTTTTTTACTCGTTTTATAGGATAATTAATAGATTATTGATTATTTTTATATAACCAATACCAATACTCACAGGTCAACGGAGTAACACATGTCCAGACGGCTCAGAAGAACTAAGATTGTTACTACACTTGGTCCGGCTACCGACCGCGATAATAATCTTGAAAAGATTATTGCTGCGGGTGCAAACGTAGTCCGCCTTAACTTTTCCCACGGTACCGCCGAAGATCATCTCCAGCGAGCCAACAAAGTCCGCGAGATTGCAGCCCGACTCGGGTGCCATGTCGCTATTCTTGGCGATCTTCAAGGACCTAAAATTCGCGTATCAACGTTTAAAGAGGGCAAGATTTTCCTGAATGTCGGAGATAAATTTCTGCTTGATGCCAATCTTGGTAAAGGCGAAGGCGATAAGGAGAAAGTCGGTATCGATTACAAAGGATTACCCACGGATGTTGTACCGGGTGACATTTTGTTACTAGATGATGGCCGTGTTCAACTGAAAGTATTAACAGTTCAGGGCATGAAAGTATTCACTGAAGTGACAGTGGGTGGCCCGCTATCCAACAATAAGGGCATCAACAAACTGGGCGGTGGATTATCCGCTGAAGCCCTGACCGAAAAAGATAGAGAAGACATTATTACGGCGGCCAGAATTGGCGTTGATTACCTTGCTGTCTCTTTCCCCCGCACCGGTGAAGATCTTAATTACGCTCGCCGTCTGGCGCGAGACGCAGGCTGTGAAACACAGATCGTAGCAAAAGTTGAACGCGCAGAAGCCGTTAGCAGTGATAAAACCATTGATGAAATCATTCTGGCTTCTGATGTCGTCATGGTCGCTCGTGGTGACCTTGGCGTAGAAATCGGCGATCCAGAGTTGGTTGGCGTTCAGAAAAAATTAATTCGCCGTGCCCGCCAACTGAATCGTGTAGTTATTACCGCGACTCAGATGATGGAGTCTATGATCACCAACCCAATGCCTACCCGCGCAGAAGTGATGGATGTGGCAAATGCCGTGCTTGATGGCACTGACGCCGTGATGCTCTCCGCTGAAACCGCCGCGGGCCAATACCCTGCCGAAACGGTTGCCGCAATGGCGCGAGTCTGTCTCGGAGCAGAAAAAATGCCCGGGCTAAACGTATCAAAACATCGGCTAGACACAACTTTTGACAGTATCGAAGAAGCCATTGCAATGTCTACCATGTACGCGGCAAACCACCTAAACGGGGTTAAAGCCATTATTGCAATGACCGAATCAGGCCGCACCACTCGTATCATGTCTCGCATCAGTTCTGGTCTCCCCATATTCTCTATGTCTCGTCATGAGAAAACCTTAAACCAAACTGCACTTTACCGTGGCGTTACACCGGTTTATTGCAGCAGTCATACTGACGGCATTACAGCGGCCAATGAAGCGGTTAATCGTCTACGTGACAAAGGTTATCTGGTTTCCGGTGACCTTGTTCTGGTGACTCAAGGTGATCAGATGGGGACAATTGGCAGTACTAACACCTGCCGTATTCTTGAAGTGGAATAAAACTTTATTACATTTAGCGCCAAGTTTTCGACAATCAGGTAAACCTAGAATACTGGCGCGTTTCGCTTATCCAACAACGACCCGACGGTAAAAATAGATTCTTACCGTCTCTATTTCACTCAACTAATACTGTATTTGAAAATATAGAACCACCATTCAACTAATATATCAAAGTACAAATAATATGTTTTTTCACAAAACCCCCTAACATGCCCAACATTAGGGGGACAATAAAAACTTTCAAACTGTGATTATGGTTTTCACATATATCTTGCGATTAGAATCACAGATCTTCTCTGTTATACGGCTCAATATCACCCTCTTTCCGCGTCTTAAGCAATTTAAGTATCCAAGTGTACTGCTCAGGATTTGGTCGCACTAATTGTTCTAATTCTTCATTCATCCGACGAGCAATAAAAGCATCATCTTTGCCATCAATATCATCCATTGGTGGACGAATATAAATATCAAGCTGATGGGTACGGTAATTATAAACCGGAAACAGGGGCACAATAGCGGCACGACAAACCTTCATCAATCGCCCAATGGCTGGCAATGTCGCTTTATAAGTTGCGAAAAAATCAACAAACTCACTGTGTTCTTCACCATGATCCTGATCAGGCAGATAATATCCCCAGAAACCCTGGCGAACAGTGGCGATAAAAGGTTTAATTCCAGCATCACGGGAATGTAAACGACCACCAAATTGACTGCGAGCTTTATTCCACAAATAATCTGATACTGGGTTTTTTTGATGATGAAACATAGCCGCTGCTTTTTGTCCACCCGCCGTCAGCAATATCGCAGGAATATCCACAGCCCAGCCATGAGGAACCATGAAAATAACATTCTTCCCTTGCTCTTTCAGTTGAAGAATAATCTCTTCGCCATGCCAATGAGTCCGGTTTAACGTTGATTTTGTACCACGTAAACAAAGTTCAGCCAACATAACAAAAGGTTGAGGTGCGGTAGAAAACATCTTATCAATCAATGCCTCACGCTGTTGCTCTGTTAGTTCCGGCATACAGTAACACAGATTTATTCTTGCTCTACGACGAGCCCCTTTCGCAAACTTACCCGCCAGCCAGCCTATTTTAGCCAGCAGAGGATCACGCACTTTAACCGGCAGGTAAGCCAGCCCGGCCAACACACCAATGCCCAGCCATAATCCCCAGTAACGAGGATGCAAGTAAGATTTATGAAATGTCGGCACATAACCAACTTTACTGTCTGTATCTGTTTCTTTATACATGAGCTATCTCTTTTAAAACAAAAAGATCATTGTTCATTTCACATGTACAGGGGGTTATATCAACGATATCAACACACCTTTTTCTGAACATAAATAAAACGACAGCGGATGATAGCAATCATCCGCTTTAAAGTCTGTTACTAATGAACAATTAAACTCAATCTAACAGAAGCTGAGGCGTTACCTCTTTTATCGTTGCCAGGAATTCTGTGCGTTCTTTACCACTCAAACCTCCAGAACGCGGTAATTTCGCCGTTAATGGGTTTACCGCCTGCTGATTGATCCAGAATTCATAATGCAAATGTGGGCCCGTAGAACGACCAGTGCTACCGGACAACGCAATACGATCACCCCGTTTTACCTTCTGCCCTGATTTCACCAGCAGCTTTCTCAAGTGCATATAACGCGTGGTATATTGGCGGCCATGGCGAATGGCAATAAAGTTACCTGCTGCTCCATTATATTTGGAGACAATCACCTCACCGTCACCCACCGCCAAAACAGGCGTTCCCACCGGCATGGCAAAATCCACACCTTTATGCGGCGCAACCCGACCAGTAACTGGATTCACACGCCGAGGATTAAATTGGGAAGATACCCGAAATTGCTTGGTGGTTGGAAAACGCAAAAAACCGCGCTCCAGACCGGAACCTTGACGATCATAAAAACGCCCATCTTCCGCCCGGATAGCATAATAATCTTTACCACCACTATTTAGGCGAACACCAAGTAATTGGCTCTGTTCACTGTGACCATCCAACATTTCACGGGACAGCAATACAGAGAAACGATCACCTTCATGTAATTTACGCAAATCAATTTGCCATTGCAGTGCCTTAGTGACTTCACGTGCTTCACTGCTGGTTAAGCCGGCATTTAAAGCACTGCTGGTAAAGTTACTATCAACAACACCAACGACGACGCTGTTTTTCCACTCCCCTTTCTGAAACTCTTTTGTTTCTTTAAACAGATCGCCTTCACGGGTATAAATGCGCATTTCACGGCGGGAAACACCCCAAGTCAGCGTTTGCAAGTCACCCGCTTCATTGACTGTCCATGACAATGGCTGACCAATGTTCAATCCCCGTAACGCTTTATGCTGACTCGCGAGTAACGCTACATCAGAAGAGTCGATACCAAATTGGGTCAGAATATTACTGAGGGTGTCACCGTCGGAGACAATATATTCATGCGGAGTTTGAGCCGTGACCTCTGAGTTCGTCTCTTCATCAGGAATACCCTCGTCCGGTAGCTGTTCACTGCTATCTGCAATAATTTCATCACTATCGACGGGAAGGTTGATGGCGATGCTGCCGACTGTTGTTTCTTCTTGTTCATGATGATAAGCAATAGGTTGCCACATAGTGACAACCAATGTTGCTACAGTCAGCGAACCCAACATAATTTTATGCGGTCGCGGTAACTCCTTATACACCAGAACGATAGTTTTAACTATCTGTTGCACTCATTGAATTCCTTATTACTTTAATTCAGGCAACCCGCGTACTGTTCCGACAACTGAGTTATAAATTTCATATAGCTGTCCTTATCCAATACGATGCGGCCTCCTAACGGATCTAAAGTGCCCATACGCACTCCCGTATCCTTCGCCACAGCATTAATAACGGTCGGCCTGAATTGTGGCTCAGCAAAAATACAGGTTGCTTTCTGCTCAACCAATTGTGTTCGTATATGATGTAATTTTTGTGCGCCAGGTTGTATTTCAGGATTAATCGTAAAATGTCCTAATGGCGTCAGGCCATAATGCTGCTCGAAATAGCCATAAGCATCGTGAAAAACAAAATACCCCTTACCACGCACCAGCTTAAGAATATTAGCAATATTTTTGTCAGTTTGCGCAAGCTGAGTATTGAATTTACGTAGGTTTACGTCCAGCGCTGCTTTTTTATGCGGATAACGCGCTTGTAATTGGTCATAAATCCCCTGTGCGACCTGTTTTGCTATTTCTGGTGATAACCAGATGTGCATATTATATTCACCATGAGAATGATGTTCATGACCATCTTCATGTTTATGTTGATCCGATTTGGGTAAATCTTCATTATTTTTCAGCAATAATGGCCTAATCGTTGGCAATTGCGCTAAAACTAACTGTTTATTTTGTGGAACTTTGGCTAACGGTTTAGACAAAAAGATTTCCATCTCAGGTCCAACCCACACAACTAAATCTGCCTGATTAACTTTCTTAAGATCAGACGGTTTCAATGCATAATCATGCGGTGATGCCCCATCAGGTAACAGTACCTGCGTATCAGTTACACCCTCAGTTATTGCCGCAGCAATAAAACCCAACGGACGGATTGATGTCACAACATCGGCATTAACCGATTGTATCGTTCCTGACATGAAAACAGCAGTAATCGCAGTCTTGCAGAGAAACTTGTGCGCTAGTTTATATGATTTGTGTAACATAATGTAAATATCTCGTGGACAGAAACCAGAATTGTTATATTATAACATCTCAATATTCACGCAAGATATATTTAACATGTCGACACTCATCACTTTAAAAAATATTGCTGTTAATTTCGGCGATCGTCGGGTATTAAACAATATCTCTCTACATTTGCAACGAGGAAATATTCTGACGTTGCTAGGTCCTAATGGTGCCGGTAAATCAACTTTAGTCCGCGTTGTTTTAGGGCTTATTGAGCCATCATCCGGCACTATTGAACATACCGATGGATTGAAAATCGGCTATGTTCCACAGAAGTTGCATCTTGACCCCACCCTGCCATTGACAGTTAAACGCTTCATGATGCTAAAACCTGGGGTAAAATCTGGCGATATATTGCCGGCACTTGAACGAGTAAATGCTGCTCATCTATTGCAACAGCCCATGCAAAAATTATCCGGTGGGGAAAGCCAACGGGTTTTATTAGCCAGAGCACTATTAAATCAACCTCAATTACTCGTCCTTGATGAACCAACACAAGGGGTCGATGTTAATGGTCAATTAGCACTTTATGATTTAATCAATCAAATCAGGACCGAATTACATTGCGCTGTACTGATGGTTTCCCATGATTTGCATCTGGTCATGGCGAAAACAGACGAAGTTTTATGCCTTAATCAACATATTTGTTGTTCCGGCACACCTGAAGTTGTTTCAACTCACCCTGAATTTATCGCGATGTTTGGTCATCATGGTGCTGAACAATTGGCAATATACCGCCACCAACACGACCATCACCATGATCTGAAAGGGAAAATTAGCTTGGAAAATAACAGGGAATGCCACTCATGATCGAATTATTATTCCCCGGTTGGTTGGCCGGCGTATTATTGGCTATTGCTGCCGGGCCATTAGGCTCATTTGTTGTCTGGCGCAGAATGTCCTATTTTGGCGATACTCTGGCTCATGCTTCATTACTGGGCGTTGCTTTCGGATTATTGCTAAATATTAGCCCTTTTTACACAATTATCGCCGTCACTTTGATACTGGCAATTATTTTAGTTTGGCTGGAGAAACGTCCTCAACTGGCAATCGATACTTTGTTGGGGATTATGGCTCACAGCGCATTATCATTAGGGCTAGTGGTTGTCAGTTTAATGTCTAATGTGCGAGTTGATTTGATGGCTTATCTGTTTGGTGATTTGTTATCAGTCACCTATGAAGATATTTGGTTGATTGCCATCGGTGTCACCATGGTCACCACGCTCCTGTTCTGGCAATGGAACGCCTTGCTCTCTATCACCGTCAGTCAAGAAATGGCTTTTGTGGATGGAATTAAAATACAGCGGTTAAGAGTGCTGTTAATGCTGGTAACCGCGTTGACAATCGGCTTGGCAATGAAGTTTGTCGGCGCACTGATTATCACCTCCCTGCTCATTATCCCGGCCGCCACTGCTCGCCGTTTTGCCCGTACACCGGAGCAAATGGCCGGTATTGCTATTGCGGTTGGTACGCTTGCCGTCACCGGTGGATTAGCTTTCTCCGCCGTTTACGACACACCAGCTGGGCCTTCTGTCGTGCTATGTGCTGCGGTGATGTTTATTATCAGCCTGATCAGTAAAGCAAAAAATTGATCCACTGAGTGGGGATAACCCAGTTATCAGGAGAACGGGATAGGTTTCCCTTGCAGGGAGTACCCATCCCGATTTTTCAGGTAATTAAACAAGTCATTCCTGATCTCTGACCATACCAAAATGGCGATAAGCATGTTCGGTGGCAATTCGTCCACGGGAAGTGCGTTGAATAAAACCCTGTTGAATCAAAAAGGGTTCCAGCACATCTTCAATCGTTTCCCGCTCTTCACCAATAGCAGCGGCAAGATTATCTACCCCAACCGGCCCGCCCATAAATTTATCAATGATGGCAATCAGTAATTTACGATCCAGATAATCAAAACCGGCAGCATCTACGCTCAACATATCCAGCGCTCTGGTGGCAATATTGCCATCAATCGCACCATTCCCTTTTACTTGAGCAAAATCACGTACCCGGCGCAGTAAACGATTTGTAATCCGCGGCGTTCCACGAGAACGCATGGCAACTTGCCGGGCGCCCTCATCAGTGATCGCCACCCCCATAAAACGAGCGCTGCGAGAAACGATACTTTGCAAATCGTCCACGTTATAAAACTCAAGGCGCTGCACGATACCGAACCGATCACGCAGTGGAGAAGTTAAAGAGCCTGCGCGAGTAGTAGCACCAATCAAGGTAAAAGGTGGCAAATCAATTTTAATCGAACGGGCTGCCGGCCCCTCGCCAATCATAATATCCAGCTGGTAATCTTCCATAGCTGGATAAAGAATTTCTTCCACTACCGGCGATAAGCGGTGAATTTCATCGATAAACAACACATCGTGCGGTTCAAGATTGGTCAGCATTGCCGCCAAATCACCCGCTTTTTCCAACACCGGGCCTGAAGTTGTGCGAAGATTAACACCCATCTCATTGGCAACAATATTCGCCAGCGTTGTTTTCCCCAATCCTGGCGGACCAAAAATCAGTAGATGGTCAAGAGCATCACCACGCTGTCTGGCAGCCTGAATAAAAATCTCCATCTGCTCACAGACCTGCGGTTGTCCGACATATTCAGACAACAATTTAGGTCTGATGGCACGGTCAACGGCTTCATCATCTGGCAAAACTTCCGCAGAAACCAGACGGTCAGCTTCAATCATGGCTTACCCCTGTAACTTAGAGAACAGCGCGAAGCGCTTCGCGGATAAGTGTTTCACAATCCGCGCCCGGTTTAGCAACTTTACTTACCATGCGGCTAGCCTCTTGCGGTTTGTAACCCAGAGAGACTAACGCCGCAGCAGCTTCCGCTTCGCTATCAACGTCAGAAGTTGTCTGTTTGGCCGTTGCCGGCAAATTAATATCACTGCTCTGATTGAAGAGATCGCCATTCAGCCCTTTAAAGCGATCTTTCATTTCAACCACCAGCCGTTCAGCGGTTTTCTTACCCACACCCGGTAGTTTAACCAGAGAAGCGATCGCCTCTTGTTCAATAGCAGAAACAAATTGCTGCGCAGACATGCCCGAAAGAATAGCCAACGCCAATTTAGGCCCTACGCCATTCACTTTAATTAATTCTCGGAATAGTGCCCGCTCCTGCTTATCATTAAAACCATAAAGTAATTGCGCATCTTCACGCACAACAAAGTGAGTAAACAGAACAGTCTCCTGTCCGGCATCAGGCAATTCATAAAAACAGGTCATTGGCATATGGACTTCATAACCAACGCCATTCGTTTCCAGTAAAACCAAGGGTGGTTGTTTTTCCAGCACAATTCCTCTGAGACGCCCTATCACTCGTTTACCCCCTAAAAAATAAAACTGATTGTTCTACTTATGGTTATAACATAAAAAAAGCTGGATGCATATCCAGCCGTTATCTTAAACGTCCACGTGCCAAGATTAATCTGGGATCACCAACCCGCAAAAGATTCTGATTAAAGTGACAATGGGTTATCGCAACGGCCAATGCATCTGCCGCATCGGATTGCGGATTAGCAGACAATTTCAGCACCGAGCGTACCATGTGTTGAACTTGGCTTTTTTCAGCCGCCCCGGTTCCGACAACCGTTTGTTTCACCTGCCGAGCAGCATATTCAAAAACCGGTACCGATTGATTAACGGCAGCAAGAATCGCAACTCCCCGCGCTTGCCCTAATTTCAGCGCTGAATCGGCGTTTTTTGCCATAAAGACCTGCTCGATGGCAAAAGCATCTGGTTGAAACTGCGTAATAATTTCAAAGATACCCGCATAAATACGCTGTAATCGGTTAGGCAGATCATCAACTTTTGTTCGGATACAACCACTACCAAGATAGCTCAAATGACGTCCCTGCTGACGGATCACACCATAGCCAGTGACGCGGGAACCCGGGTCGATACCTAAGATAATCGCCATATTTTATTTATTCGCCTTTGATTATCACCTTTAATATAAGGAGATAAAAACGTTAGAGAAAGTGTCCTGTACCACAGCACACTTTCTCTACGCTATACAACCCGATTGAAATTACAGCAAAGCAGCAACTTCATCAGAGATTTCGCCGTTATGGTAAACCTCTTGTACGTCGTCTGAATCTTCCAACATATCAATCAAGCGCAATAATTTAGGTGCGGTTTCCGCATCCAATTCCGCTTTAGTAGAAGGGATCATCGAAACTTCCGCTGATTCAGCCACAAAACCGGCGGCATCTAACGCATCTTTCACGTCACCAAACGTTTCTGGTGTAGTGTAAACATCAATCGCGCCATCATCATAGGTTTCTACATCATCAGCGCCGGCTTCCAACGCCGCTTCCATAACCGCATCTTCATCCAATCCTGGCGCGTAAGAAATCACCCCTTTCTTGGTGAACAGATAAGCCACCGAGCCATCAGTGCCCAAATTACCACCGGTTTTAGTGAAAGCATGACGAACGTCGGAAACAGTACGATTACGGTTGTCACTCAGACACTCAACCATCACCGCCGTTCCCCCCGGACCATAACCTTCATAAATGATGGTTTCCATGTTATCCGCGTCATCGTTGCCGACACCACGGGCGATAGCACGGTTCAACGTATCGCGGGTCATGTTGTTGGACAGTGCTTTATCAATTGCAGCGCGCAGACGTGGGTTAGATGCCGGATCTCCACCACCCAAACGGGCTGCCGTTACTAGCTCCCGGATAATTTTGGTGAAAATCTTACCGCGTTTCGCATCCTGCGCAGCTTTGCGGTGCTTGGTGTTGGCCCATTTACTATGACCTGCCATAAGGTTCTCCGATAAAACGTCTAATAAACTTATTCAATAACAAACTCTTCAATCGCCTGCCGATTGCTCCACGACTTAGTGAGCTTTACTGCTTTATCCGCATCCAGCCACTGATAAGCTTGATGTTCAGTCAACAGGCATTCTCGCTCTTCCGGCAATGCCAGACAGAACCAGTACTCTTTATTGCGGGTGACTCCTGGAGCATAGCGATGGCGCAAGTGGGTAAAAATCTCATAATAAAGAGAACGCCGGCAATCTATCAGTTCAAGATTTTCACCTATAATATCAATACCGACTTCTTCTTGCACTTCACGTAATGCTGTCTCCCACGGCGTTTCATCTCCATCAAGGCTGCCAGTGACAGACTGCCAAAAATCAGGATCGTCCCGCCGCTGTAACATTAGCACCCGTCGGCTGGAAAACGCATAAATAACCACCAGTACAGACTCGGGGCGCTTATAAGCCATTATTGACTCTCTTTTCTAGCAACAACAGAGATTGATAACTCTTCAAGGGCCGCCGAATTGGCATAACTTGGCGCTTCCGTCATTAAACAAGCGGCAGCGGTAGTTTTAGGGAATGCGATAACATCACGGATGTTATCCGTTCCTGTCAGCAACATCACCAAACGGTCAAGACCAAATGCCAAACCTGCATGGGGAGGCGTACCAAATTTCAGTGCATCCAGCAAGAAGCCAAATTTCTCCTGCTGTTCCTGCTCATTAATGCCCAAAATACGGAACACCGCTTGTTGCATTTCATTACGGTGAATACGCACTGAGCCACCACCCACTTCGTAGCCGTTAATCACCATATCGTAAGCATTAGCAATAGCCGAAACCGGATCTTGCTCCAACTCCGCCGCTGACATATTACACGGTGAAGTAAACGGATGGTGCATAGCGGTCAGGCCACCTTCCCCATCATTTTCGAACATGGGGAAGTCGATAACCCACAGTGGCCGCCAGCTATCCAATTTTGTCAGGCTCAGATCGCGCCCTAATTTCAAACGCAACGCTCCCAAAGCATCAGTGACCACTTTTACATTACCAGCACCGAAGAACAAAATATCGCCATCCTGTGCATCGGTACGGGAAAGCAGACCTTCAATCACCTCTGCATTCAGGAACTTGGCTATCGGACTTTGAACCCCTTCCAGACCGGCAGCACGCGCATTGACTTTTATCCACGCCAGCCCTTTTGCGCCATAAATCCCAACGAATTTGCCATATTCATCAATCTGCTTACGGCTCAGTTCAGAGCCACCTGGTACCCGAAGTACGGCTACGCGGCCTTTACTGTCATTCGCCGGTTCAGCAAAAACACTAAATTCCACATCTTTAACCAGATCAGCAACATCAACCAACTCCAATGGGTTACGCAGATCAGGTTTATCAGAACCGAAACGACGCATCACTTCGGCAAACGTCATCACCGGGAAATGCCCCAGATCAACACCTTCAATTTCAAGCCACAATTCGCGGATCATTTTTTCCATCATTTCCCTTACCTGCTCAGCAGTCATAAAGGAAGTTTCCACATCGATCTGGGTGAATTCTGGCTGACGATCCGCACGCAAATCTTCATCACGGAAGCATTTAACAATTTGATAATAACGGTCAAAACCAGACATCATCAGTAATTGTTTAAATAACTGTGGGGATTGAGGCAGGGCATAAAATTTGCCTTTATGAACACGACTCGGCACCAAATAATCACGAGCACCTTCGGGGGTTGCTTTCGTCAGCATCGGCGTTTCAATATCCAGGAAACCCTGATTATCCATGAAACGACGAACAAAACTGGTGATTTTAGCACGTGCTTTCAGACGATTTGCCATTTCAGGCCGGCGCAGATCAATATAACGATATTTCAGACGCTGCTCTTCACTGTTCGTCTGATTGCTATCCAAAGGCAAAGGTTCGGAGCGGTTGATAATATTTAAACTTTCCGCAAAAACCTCTATTTCACCGGTAGCCATATCTTTATTGATTTGACTGTCAGGACGGGCGCGTACAGTACCGGTGATTTGAATACAGAATTCATTACGCAGTTCAGCAGCCTGAGAAAATGCGGCTTGCTGATCCGGGTCAAAAAACACCTGAACAATCCCTTCACGATCACGCATATCAATAAAAATCAAGCCACCCAGATCACGGCGGCGGTTTACCCAACCACAAAGAGTCACCTTCTGGCCTTCATGGGTCAGATTCAACTGCCCACAATAATCAGTACGCATACAATATCCTTTTACTCGGCTGTTGTGCTGTTGCTGCGGAAATTTTGGCATCGTTCTTGAACTTGAAAAATGTCATGAAGTGTCAAAAAAGGTCGCCATTATAATGGAAATTCTGCTCAGAGATAAGGGCAGGTAATATTCCGATGCTATACCATTGCTTGATGTCTGATAATCGGGCAATTTATTTTCAATTCCCATCTATTTATAGCGACAGTTTTATTTTTGGGGTTTATCATAACTTAATTGGCCAATTTCGGTTAGGCAATGGAGTTAAAAATGGTTAGCTCGCTTTATGTTGTGTTGGGCGCACTATTATTGATTAAGCTGTCTTTTGATGTGGTTAAGTTAAGAACACAATATCGTGTCTCATATGGAGACGGTGGTTTTTACGAATTACAAACAGCGATCCGCATCCACGGTAATGCTGTGGAATATATTCCTATCTCTATGTTATTGCTAGTCATGATGGAGATGAACGGCTCAAATGTCTGGATGATACATGTCTGTGGTTTGATTCTGCTCACCGGCAGAGTCTTGCATTATTATGGTCTGCACCACCGTGAACTCCGCTGGCGACGTTCAGGCATGGTAGCAACTTATCTCTCAATCGTATTAATGGTGATGACAAATATTTACTACTTGCCTTGGGAACAGATATTTTCTCTCTACTAATCTAATAGTACTAGCGCTGAAATAACAGGCAGCAAACTCTGCTGCCTGGAATTATTGCGCTGATTACCCTTGCAGCCTTTTTGTGAATTTCTGTTAGAATGCCACCTTCTATTTTTTCTGATAATTAATGCTGTTATGTCAAATCAAGATCCTTACCATCAAAGGGATAGCCTGTTTGCCACGCCCATTGCCAATCTGGGAGACTGGCGTTTCGATGAACGGGTAGCCGAAGTTTTCCCTGATATGATCCAACGCTCCGTGCCAGGTTATTCAAATATTGTTTCCATGATTGGTATGCTGGCCTGTCGTTTCGTGACATCAAACAGTCAAATTTATGACCTGGGTTGTTCTCTGGGCGCATCAACCTTGGCAATGCGCCGCAATATTGCCGCTGAAAACTGCAAAATTATCGCCGTTGATAATTCCCCGGCAATGGTGGAACGCTGTCGTCGCCATATCGATGCTTTCCGGGCGCAAACACCGGTTGAAGTCATTGAAGCCGATATTCTTAATATCGATATTCAAAATGCTTCGATGGTCGTACTGAATTTCACCTTACAATTCCTCAACCCGCAAGATCGACAAGGTTTACTTAACCGGATTTATCAGGGATTACGTCCGGGGGGTGTTTTAGTTTTATCAGAGAAATTCAGCTTTGAAGATCAACAGATTGGTGAGTTACTGTTTAATATGCACCACGATTTTAAGCGTGCTAACGGATATAGCGAACTGGAAATCAGCCAGAAACGCAGCATGCTTGAAAATGTCATGTTGACTGATTCTGTAGAAACACACAAATCCCGTCTCCACCAATCCGGTTTTAACCACGTTGAAGTCTGGTTTCAGTGTTTTAACTTTGGTTCACTGCTAGCGATAAAAGGAGCCGATAAATGATCGATTTCGGTAATTTTTATCAACTTATTGCAAAAAATAACCTCCAGCATTGGCTTAATTGCCTTCCTGCTCAACTGCAAGAATGGCAAAAAGCGGCCCTGCACGGTAATTTTAAACCATGGGTAAAAACCCTGGAAAACCTACCCGAAATTTCACCGACCCAATTAGATCTGAAAAATGGCGTGATCGCAGAACGCGATCCGCCCCTATCCGAAGGTGAAAAAATTTGCCTTACCAATATATTGCGAGTATTCATGCCGTGGCGCAAAGGCCCATTCTCTCTTTATAGCGTAAATATTGATACTGAATGGCGTTCAGATTGGAAGTGGGATCGGGTACTGCCCCATATTTCTCCATTAACCGGCCGGACAATTCTTGATGTTGGTTGCGGCAGTGGTTATCACCTGTGGAGGATGGTGGGTGAAGGGGCTGAACTTGCCGTTGGTATCGATCCAACTCAGCTCTTCCTCTGCCAATTTGAAGCTGTCAGAAAGTTACTTGGCAATGATCAACGTGCCCATCTTTTACCTCTGGGCATTGAACAATTACCGGCACTAGCCGCTTTCGATACGGTTTTCTCGATGGGCGTTCTCTATCACCGCCGCTCTCCTCTTGACCATCTCTGGCAATTGAAAAACCAACTGGTATCTGAGGGTGAGTTAGTACTGGAAAGTCTGGTTGTTGAAGGAGATAAACATACCTGTTTAATCCCCGGTGAACGTTATGCTCAAATGCGCAACGTCTATTTCATCCCTTCGGCAAAAATGTTAAAAATTTGGCTGGAGAAGTGCGGTTTTGTCGATGTAAAAATTGTCGATCAGGCAGTCACAACGACGGAAGAACAACGTCGTACAGATTGGATGAAAACTGAATCGCTATCTGACTTCCTCGATCCTGCGGATAGCCGTAAAACCATTGAGGGTTATCCCGCTCCTCTGCGGGCGGTACTCATCGCCCGTAAGCCCTAACTTTAAGAACTGGCCCAACAGGGCCAGTTCACAATAGATTATTCAAATAAAGTCAAACTCAGCATCCCTTTCATCACCTCTACCACGCCACCATCAACACAATAATGTGAAAACTCATCCACTTCATTATCCGCGCTCATCGTCACCCCTGCTTTGCGGTAGGTCATGGTAGAGGGCATAATCCGGCTTGCCGAACTGTGAACTTCCGTTAACCCGATATCGATAAATTTATGAATATTACTCATACGAACACCCGCACCCGCCATAATAATTGGCCCCTGACTGGCTTGATGCAGCTCTTTCAATAAGGGTAATCCCAATTCGGCATTCTGTTGCTGACCGGAAGTCAATATTCGTTTAATACCAAGTTGAGTAAGTTGATCCAATGCCACATAAGGATTAAAACACATATCAAATGCACGGTGAAAAGTGACGGCCATATTGCCAGACAGTGCCATCAATTGTTGCATACGGGGCAAATCAATATGTCCTTCTTCATCTAATACACCAAAAACGACGCCTATAAATCCCATATCACGGATCTGAGCAACATCATTTTTCATCACCTCAAAATCTGAGTGACTGTAGCAAAAATCACCACCTCTTGGACGTACAATGGGATGTACAGGAATAGTTAATTGCTCAATAGCCTGCTTCAACGTACCAAAACTCGGTGTTAATCCCCCTTCCGCCTGACTGGCGCAAAGCTCTATCCGGTCAGCACCCGCCTGTTGTGCAATTAATGCGCAACCCACGCTAAAACAACAAATTTCTAACTTTGTCATCAGAAGTTCCTTGGACACCCAGTTATTAACGAGCAATCAATGAATCTACGCGATTCAGTAGTTCAACTCACTAACTATGACACCTAATTATTGCCGATGATTTGTAGGAAATCACAAGGTCAGAATTTTTATCTGGATCACAAGGACGAAAAAGTTAATTTTGCCGACTGGTGCTCATTTTTAACAATTTCACGCAATGTAAATGGGTGAAACTTGACGGTGATCTCACCATCAGTGACAGCTAAAGTAGGATTAGGCAACCGCTCTTGTTCCCCTTTGGGTTGATTCTCTTTGACAAAAAAACCTGTCGGCAAAGGTTGCGGTAATAATGCTTTTGCTGCTGTTGATAAAAGCTCAGGTGCCACGGGCAACACCAGTTCCACATGTTCCCATCCCTGATGCAAGTAAGTTTTCTTACCAGGATAGGGCAGTTCAACACAATCGATTTGCCAATTAAGCACTATGATTGGTTGTTCTAAATCAAACAAACAGATTGGACGCCCATTAATGAGACTTTCTGACATCAAACTGCCACATTGCAAAAAACCTTTACGCCAGCGCTCGGCTACAGCGATGTCGTGACAACGCAGGGAGATATGATCGGCTTGATATTGCTCAACATCCAAATTAAGCCGCTGTTTGAACTGTGCCAATTTTTGCACAAACATTGCCAAATCAGCCACTAGATCCTGTAATTCAATAATAGAAGAAAAATGTGCCATATTATCCCAGTTAAGATGCGAAGATTAATATTCCCTTTGGCTCCTAACAGCCTAAGCGTTTTAAAGGTTTGCCGCCGTTTCAAACCTCGAATGATACTCTCGATTTGTAATAATTGAAATTTTATAGCACCAACACAAGCACTTTTTCAATAACCTTCATGAATTTTCATTACCCTATTTCACTCACAAAAAACCGCAATTAAGCGAAAAAACTTCTCTTGAAACGAGGTTTAATACCTTAACAAACAATTTATTATCCATCTTTACCACCTCACATTTAGATCTCTCAGGATTTTCTTCTCTAATTCACTCAGAGCGTCCTGTATACCTTTTTTATAAATCAACAATAATCTGATGTGTGAAACGTACACTTTGTAGTAATAAATAACTGCTCCATGCAAAAAATACTATCTATCAATAAATTACTGTAACCATTCTATTTTAACGATTCAGGACAACTATTTAAAATAAAAAACAATTATAACATTAAATTAATCATCGCTCTAAAAATTGTTATTAACGCAAGTCACAACCTATGATGTTTTTCATTGTTCCTGACATCATAAAAATATAAATTTTCTTTCAGTCAAATATGTAAACATCTTTGACAAAACTATTTCTATAAAACATAATTTCAGAGGTAATACTATGTATAATTGGTCAGGAAGTGTTCCAGCTAATGCTGAAAATGGTAAACCTACAGGACTTATTCTCAAACAAGGAGATATAATCTCTGTTGTTGCACATGGATGGGTGAAATATGGCCGTGATAATGTTGAATGGGCATCACCTGATGGCCCTGTACCTAATAATCCACAGCCCCCACAAATAGCCACACTCATCGCTAAAATCGCCAACAGAAAGTTTAAAATTGGCAATGGAGGACTCCATAAAACAGTTCCTGTAGATGGAGAATTAATACTTTTATTCAATGATATACCGGGTACTTTTGGTGATAATTCACATGAATTTCTTGTCGATGTCATAATAGAATCTCGGTATTCCCCTCTAGAGGAAATAAAATAAAAACCACGTAAGCATGTATTACCAATAAAGTAATAAACATTTTCATTGATATAATGCCAAGTGAAAAATCACATCATTTCACTTGGCAGATAAGAAAAAGACCGCATTAAACAGCAGCCTCATCATTATTATTACTGTTCTCTACAAATGGATGCTTACTATGTCTTTCTCCAAACGATATATACCCGTCATCTTTCAAGTTGCCTCTTTGTTGGCTGCACTCGCTTACCCCGGTCACCAAAAACCACATACAATCAATCAACTGCAATGAACTGTATATAAAAACAGCACTATCCATCATACCAACTGAAAAGAAGGTTTTGCCTATCAATAAAACAGGCCACGCAATGCGCAGCCCTTAATAAATTGCACTAACGAGCTAAGTCATCAGCGTATTACTTTTCCCGAACACCTTCGATAGAAATCAATAAATCCGCTTCCTGTGATTTAGGCCCTAAATCTTTTTGGAAATTAAAGTCTTTCAGTTTGATTTTGCCGTAAGCATCAAAACCTGCGCGGTAGCCACCCCACGGATCTTTACCTTCACCCAATAGTTCTGCATTCAGTACTACTGGCTTTGTCACACCATTTAAAGTCAGATCACCTGTAACAACATATTTCTCCCCCTCTTTTTTCACTTCAGTTGATGTGAATTTTGCTTCAGGGTATTTCTCTGTATTAAAGTAATCTTTACTACGCAGGTGTTTATCACGTTCGGCGTGGTTAGTGTCCAAACTGGCTATTTTGATCGTCACATTAACTTTATTTGCAGCCGGATTTTGCTCATCAAATGTGAAAGAGCCATCAAAATCTTTAAATGTCCCATATAGCCAGCTATACCCCAAATGCTGAATGCGAAATCCAATAAAGGCGTGCTGGCCGGGTATATCAATTTTATAATTGGCAGCTAATGCAGAACTTGCATTTAGTAACAATGCACCCGCAGTCAGGCCAAGTAACGTCTTCTTCAACATATTCTTCTCCATAATCGTCTTTTATATTATTCAGGACGGAAACCCAGTATCCGCTTTAAGGTTGCATCACGGTCAATAAAATGGTGTTTTAATGCTGCAACAGCATGTAATAACGATAAAATTACCACTGCCCAAGCAAGGTAAAGATGAATCATTCCGGCAGTATCCGCCTGTTCGCCCTGACCGATTAATGTGGCCGGAACAATAAACCAGTCAAAAACAGAAATCGGCTGCCCATCAGCGGTCGAAATTAAATAACCACTAATCAAAATGCCAAACAATAAGATATACAACAAAATATGCATTAAAACAGCACTGACTCTAATCAAGCGGCTATAACTGGCTAATGGCTTGGGTGGTGGAGAAATAAAACGCCAGATAACACGCACAGCCATCATGATAAACAGCAACATCCCGATGCTTTTATGAATTTCAGGTGCTTTGTGATACCACGTATCGTAATACCCTAATGTCACCATCCACAGTCCTAGCGCAAACATGCCATATACGACCAATGCAACCAGCCAATGTAAAAGGACAGATAAGTGACCAAACTGGTTGGAAGTATTCTTCCAAAGCATAACAGTTCCTTTTTTAGGTAAATGTAGACTAGCCATTTTTTGAACTAATTCAATTATGAATGATATTAATCTCTTTTTTATTAAAAATCCCAACAAATAATTTGCAAAAGATTTTCAA
Organism: Photorhabdus sp. S10-54; assembly: GCF_963878145.1. NCBI lineage: Bacteria > Pseudomonadati > Pseudomonadota > Gammaproteobacteria > Enterobacterales > Morganellaceae > Photorhabdus > Photorhabdus sp. S10-54. Next base: position 186,913 of record NZ_CAWNXG010000002.1, read on the forward strand.
TTTTAATCAATGAAAACCACTTAAGGAAAAAACCATTATATAACAATAAGATAGGAATACATCACATTAATGATGATGCCGAAAAATATATAATATATATTTTTTTATTATATTTGATTTTAAATTTTAACTAATGTAAAAATCAATTATCTTATTTTCTATTATTTCTTTATAATTTTCCGCTTATAAGAATCATAACCTGATGTGCTCGTATCTGACGAGTCTAACACAAGCCTCAGTAGTCAGAAATGACGAGTCCGGCCGCCTTTATTTCGTATGTTCATTACTGGAACAATAAAAGTGAATAAAACATGAGGAACATCACTATTTACGGTAAAAAATCTTACAGCATTAATCATGCAATAGTGGTAAAAATAACATCAATAAATTATCAAAAATGAGGTTTTTTATGTCAAATAGCATTTTACAAGCGCTCACTTTATTGAAGTCAAAAAAATGGGTCGATTTGACGCATAGCTTCGATAAAGATTCTCCACATTTTTTTATGCTTGATTCAGCAGAGTTTAAAACACTTTTTGATTACAAAGATGGCTTTTTTGTTCAGCAATTTTCTTTTCCCGGCCAATATGGAACTCACATTGATGCTCCCTGCCATTTTGTTCCTAATACCCGTTATGTTGATGAACTGGAATTAAAAGAATTAGTTTTACCTTTAATCGTGCTTGATCAATCAGAAAGAGCAAAACAGGACCCCAACTTTTCACTTTCTAAAGAAGATATTCTTAAATTTGAAGAAGAATATGGAATTATTGAGGCAGGTACTTTCGTTGCGCTCAGAACTGACTGGAGTAAACGCTGGCCATCTCAGGAAAAAATGGACAATAAAGATGATTCTGGCAATAACCAAATACCTGGGTGGGGAATAGATGCCCTTAAATTTTTATTTGAGGAGCGTCATATTAAAGCCATCGGACATGAAACATTTGATACCGACGCCGCTAAAGATTTTAGAAAGAATAATGCCTTGTTGGGCGAAGATTATGTATTAAAGCAAGATACTTATCAGATAGAACTTTTGGCTAATTTGGACCAAGTACCTGTACGTGGCGCAGTTATTTTCAATATTGTAGCCAAACCTAAAAAAGCCTCTGGTTTTCCTGTTCGTTCGTTTGCCATACTGCCATGACTACTCCATCCTTGTGCCGTATATTCATTACGGCATTATATACCCGTTATCTTTCAAGCTGCCTCTTTGTTGGCTGCACTCGCTCACCCCGGTCACATAGTTACCTATGCTCCCGGGGATTCACTCCCTTGCCGTCGCGATCCATCTTGAAATCCATAGGGTATAGTCACCATCATGATTTTTCGATGAAATGCGTTTTTTATCTTCGCAACTTGGCACAAAACAACAGTAAAGTGGTATGTTATGTGTTGAATATGGTATAAAACTCGCCGTTTTTTATTATGAACCATTTTGCAAAGGATATTGTTTGCTACAATATACCTATTTCTTGTTCGTCATTTAAGGTAACCAGGTGAATATTCAGGCGATTCTTTCAGAAAAAGTCAGCCAAGCGCTGATTGCAGCAGGTGCTCCAGCCGACAGCGAAGCTCACATCCGCCAATCCGCGAAAGCGCAATTTGGCGACTATCAGGCCAATGGTGTTATGGCCGCCGCGAAAAAAGTGGGTATGCCTCCCCGACAACTGGCAGAAAAAGTTGTTAACCTGCTAAATCTGCAAGGTATCGCCAGTAAAGTTGAAATCGCTGGCCCCGGCTTTATCAATATTTTCCTTGATAAGGCGTGGATTGCAGCCAATATCGAAACTGCCCTGAAAGATGAAAAGCTGGGCGTTACGCCAGCCAAACCACAAACTATTGTTGTCGATTATTCCGCCCCCAATGTTGCGAAACAGATGCACGTTGGTCATTTGCGCTCCACGATTATTGGTGATGCCGCCGTCCGTACACTTGAATTCCTCGGTCATAAGATTATCCGCGCTAACCATGTGGGTGACTGGGGAACCCAGTTCGGTATGCTAATTGCCTATTTGGAAAAAGTGCAAAACGAAAATGCCAGCGATATGGCATTGTCCGATCTGGAAGCTTTCTATCGCGAAGCCAAAAAGCATTACGATGAAGATGAAGCGTTTGCCATCCGTGCCCGTAGCTATGTCGTAAAACTACAAGGCGGTGATGAATATTGCCGTACCATGTGGCGCAAGCTAGTGGATATCACGATGGCCCAAAATCAGCAAACCTATGATCGTCTGAATGTCACGCTGACTAAAGATTCTGTCATGGGTGAAAGTCTGTACAACGATCTGCTACCCAGTATTGTCGCTGATCTGAAACAGCAAGGGTTGGCAGTGGAAAGCGATGGTGCAACCGTAGTTTACCTTGATGAGTATAAAAACAAAGAAGGTGAACCGATGGGCGTTATTATCCAGAAGAAGGATGGGGGTTATCTTTACACCACAACCGATATCGCCTGCGCAAAATACCGTTATGAAACCCTGCACGCGGACCGCGTTCTTTACTACATCGATTCCCGTCAACATCAACATTTGATGCAAGCCTGGACCATCGTTCGTAAAGCTGGTTATGTATCAGAATCCGTGTCACTGGAACACCATATGTTCGGCATGATGTTGGGCAAAGATGGCAAACCATTTAAAACTCGCGCCGGCGGTACTGTCAGATTGACCGATCTATTGGATGAAGCTATTGAACGTGCCAACACCCTTATCCGTGAAAAGAACCCGGATATGCCAGAAGATGAATTAAAAAAAGTGGTTGAAGCTGTCGGTATCGGTGCCGTGAAATACGCAGATCTCTCCAAAAGCCGTACCACAGATTACATCTTCGATTGGGATAATATGCTCGCCTTTGAAGGCAATACCGCGCCTTATATGCAATATGCTTACACCCGTGTTGCTTCCATCTTTAAACGTGCCGAAATCGATGAAAGCAGTCTGACCCTACCGGTTATCCTAAATGAAGATCGTGAACAAACATTGGCCACCCATTTGTTACAATTTGAAGAGGCCATTACCACCGTCGCCCGTGAAGGTACACCACATGTGATGTGTGCTTACCTGTACGATTTGGCTGGTCTATTCTCCTGTTTCTATGAACACTGCCAAATCCTCAATGCGGAAAGCGAAGAGTTGCGTCAAAGTCGCCTGAAACTGGCGCTCCTGACCGCTAAGACATTGAAGCAAGGTCTGAATACATTGGGTATTGAGACGGTAGAGCGGATGTAACAGGATAATCGCTGTTTTTCTGAAAAATTGGCGTGATTGGGCATATCTATTATCGCCTTATCACGCCTGTCACAATAGGCACTGCCACTCTTCATAATCCCCAACGCGACCACCACTCGCTGAGCGAATCCCGCTTGTTACAATTAATGTTCATATAAGCTACTCAGCGTCTGACGTGGATATTCAACCTGAGTGTCATTCCAACGTTGGATTGCATCATTATTGTGCTACTGATTGTGCTACTGGCAAAGCTGGAGTAGGAAAAGCCACCTGTTGCCAATCACGCTCAGCAACTAATCGAATCAATTGACAATAGCTGTCATGCATGGCCTTGATGGTATCGGCTGCAAACAGTTGTTCGACATAATCCCATTCAGCAACAAATCCTTCATCAGTTTCGTAAGCCTTATGATTCAGCCAGACCTGTGAAGTTTGGGAAATGGAATATTGCATCCCCTGATAGCTTTCATCCAACGGTAACTCAAACATGCTGGCTTTGCTATTCATCCCCAATACACTGGTTAACATAACCGGAGCAATAACGGTATTGGCTGATAGCTCTCTCTGCTGTTTCAACATACGTTGTACATCAACCCCATCAAACAGATTATGTTCAATATCCTGCAACAGTGCGCCATGAACCTGTTCAAGTTGCTGACAAATCGAAATATCCGTACGGTTTTGGTAAGCGAAGAGACTTAAGACGGTAAAATCGCCAATAATCTGATTAACCTGCGGATGAAGTGGCAAGCGATTAAACCGTGTCAAATTGAGGCAAATCTGCTCTTGTCCGGCCCAATAGCAAAGGGTTCGGCTATAAAGTTCAACAATCAACGCCGTTGGGCTAATACTGTAATGTTGACATTTATCCAATAATTTCTGCCATATCGATTGTGGAATAACGCCACTGATACGTTGGAAATGAGGTTTACCCATTACAGCAGGACGTATTGCCAAAGGCAGATTCATCTCAAGTGATATGGAGCTGGCTTTCTGTCGCCAATAATTCTCAGCTTGCGTGAACAACGCACTGTTCCGTGCCCGCTCATACTGCAAATGATAATCACGATAAGTAATATCCAGCACCGGTAACGGCAATTCTGGCTGTTGATAGAGCTGAATCCATTCTGAAAACAGAATTTCAAAGCTGGTCATATCAATGATGATCGCATCAAAGCTGATATGCAGAATGTATTTGCCTGCGTACTCACTTAACAGAATGTCGAATAACGGATAACGTTCCGGCGCATAAACTTTATGTGAAAATTGTTCGCGCAGTGCCATAAATTCGGTATCCGTTGTGATCTGCCGATATGAGATATTGTAGTAAGGCACACTGTTTAAATAACGCTGTTCACCATTTTCAAATATCGTGCATAACGAAGGATGACGTGAAATAAGTTGGTTGAATGTCAGTTCTAAATGCCGATGATCCAATTGTCCAAAGACAAATTCACTGTAGATATGGGTTGATACCTCACTCAGTTCAAAACTCTTGAAGCGACCCAAATAGTAAGTTTGTTGAACATTATTCAGTGGGAACGGATGATAACGGTGTTCCAAATCAGTACGTTTAATCAGGTAATCCCGATACATGAATTCGCCACGGCCCACCTCCACTAACGGAACTAAGCGAGAGATCATTTTCTGCTGGAAAATATCTCTAATTTTCAGATTACAATTCAACTCACTATTTATCTGATTAACCAGATGAATCGCTGATAAGCTACTTCCTCCCAAACTAAAAAAGTCGTCAGTAATGCCAATTTGGGTTTGCCCATCCCCTAATACCTGACTAAAGATCCGACACAATATCCGCTGGCACTCCGTGTAAGGCGCAACATAGTGTTGCTGCTCATGTAACTGAATAGCTGGCAGCGCTTTGCGATCCACCTTGCCGTTGGCATTTAACGGAATATTTGCCAGGAACATATAGGTACTGGGCAACATATAATCAGGCAGTAACGGCGCGAAAAAATCTGTCAGCAGTTGGCGATCCAAAGGCGCATTAGCCTGATAATAAGCAGCAAGGAAAGGTTCCCCGCCCGGAGTAACGGATTGCTGTAAAGCCACCACCGCACGCTGGATACCCGGATATTGCTGTAATACCGACTCTATTTCCCCCAATTCAATCCGGTGCCCACGCAATTTAATCTGATTGTCAACCCGACTGATATATTCCAGATTACCGCAAGGTAAATAACGAACCCGATCACCGGTTTTATACATAATTGGCCCAGGCCAGTTTTTCCCTGTGCAATAGAATGGATTAGGTATAAATTGACTACGGGTCAACTGTGGATTACCAAAATACCCACGTGCCACACCGGCCCCTGAAATATGCAGCTCACCAATCACACCAGGAGGAACCGGACGACCTGACTCATCTAAAACATAACACTGGGTATTAGCTATCGGTTTACCGATTAGCACCTGTGACTGTTCAACATTCAATAAGCAACCCGTTGACCAGACACACGTTTCCGTCGGGCCATACATATTCCATGTCTGAATGGTCATCTTCGCTAACCGCCGTGCCAAATCATTGGAGACCGCTTCCCCGCCACATATCGCCCGAACTGGCAGAAATTGCCCATCCATCTGTAAAATAATCTGTTGCCAGAATGAAGGAGTTCCTTGCATCAAGCTGACACGGTACGTTTCCAGATAATGTTTTAGCCTATTCGTTTCGAGTAATTGACGTTGATCCGCTAATACCACGGTGGCGCCAAACATTAGCGGCATAAAAATTTCCAATTTGCATATATCAAACGCCAACGTCGTGATAGCCAAAAAGCGATCCTGAGCTGTCAATGCAATACGCCGCTGCACATCATTAAACACATTCAGAAGATTGCCGTGTTCGATGGCGACACCTTTCGGCTTACCCGTTGTACCGGAAGTATAGGTAACATAGGCTAAATCATGAGGTTGCACTGTTAATTCAGGGTTGCTGGTCGGTTCATCAGAGAAAATATCACTGCCCGCCTGACTATTGAGATATAAATGCTGCACGCCCTGAGGTAAAAAACCTGTAGGAACAGGCTGCGAAGTGAGTAGCAACACCGGTTGGGCGTCTTCAAGAATCGAATAAGTTCTGATCGCCGGTGACTGGGTATCAATGGGAACGTAAGCGCATCCCAATTTAAGTATCGCCAACAATGCGACGAACAAATCGGCTTCACGGGACATCATGATCGCCACCCGATCACCAATTTCCAGACAATAGTGCCGCATCATATAGCTCGCAAGCTGATTGGCTCGCTGATTCAGTTCGCCGTAACTCATCGCAACTTGTTCAGTCAATACCGCCGGATGGTCTGGCGCCAAATTGACTTGCTGTTCAAACAGCGCGGGGATGGTGGTGTGCGGATAATCGCATTGTGTTTGATTATTCTGATAATAATAACGTTGCAACAAGTTTTCCGGTAACTGCGCCAATGCCATAAAACTGACTTTTCCCTGCTTAAAATCAGGCAAGCGACGCATAAATTCGGCAATATAATCGGCAACCGCACTGAAAAAAGGTATCCCCTGACGGAAGTTCAGCGTCAAGCTTTGGCTAACACTGTGCCAATTCAGACTCAGATTAAGATTCTCTTGGTCCCAATTCGGCTGGCAATCCACAAACACCGCGACACCCGGTACAGGCAGTGCAGATGAAACGCTTAAAGGATCATAAAAGGGGTTATCCAATTCACCGGACCAAAGGCAATCTATCTCATTTCGCAAACCGACATATTTCTCAACACCTGTTAGTAACTGATAGTGATTCAACCAACGCTGATCATGATTCCAATCGAAACTGTAAAGTGCAGAGCGGCGGGCATTAAATAAGAACTGTAGCAACAACGCCAATAACGCAACATCTTCCTGTTGGAAAATCCCCGTAACCGGCAATGTGACAATTTCTCTTTCACTTTGCTCAAGGTTAATTTCATCTTGCAGAACAAAACAGGTGTAATGTTGGCTCTGCTCGGCAAACACCCATTGCCGGTTACGCATCTGTTCCTGCGCCTGATACCATAGCGATATATCATTTTTACTGGGATACCACTGGGGTGTATGCTCCAAATCGTAACGGCAAAAAGTAATCAAACCGTCAATAAAAAGTTCCGCCAACAATTCATGAGCCTGTACTGATCGATGCGCTTCCCAAGCCAATTTTTTTTCTGCCAATATCTGCCAGCTTCCACCATGCTCACCCACAACCTGAAATAAAGCGGCCTCTTCTTGGTTAAAAGCCACTAACTTAATCGCAGTCGCCGCAGAAATCGCGGGCATCATGCCGTAACAAAACTCGCAATCAATAGCATAATCTGCAATATGCTCATGTGAAATCAGCATGAAATTATGCTTAAATGCGGCTTGCCAGGCTGCTTGCTGCTCTACATCATCGGCTACTACATAAACAAAGTGTCCCGCGTCCAATAGATAACGGACAACATGAGAGCTTAGCTGATCCAAATGAGCGCCAGTGAGTATGTTAAGTATTCTCATAACGTATCACTCCCTCACCGAGCTGACATGATGAGGCTTAACGGCAACCAGAACAGGTACCCCCCATTTTCGTTATAATTAACTTCCTGTATCAAAATTAAGCTTTGACGATTAATCAAACGGGTTTTAATTTCTTTTACCACACTCTTGAGTTCTGCCATTGATACGGTTTGATGAGACATTACATTACTCATTTCCTCGGCTCCTCTCATGAAATAACCCATCCGATATTTTCAAAACCACGCCGAACCGCTTGATGTTCAAGCACCCCCGCTCTCTTTAATGCCAATAAAACATTTTTTACAATAGGGACATCGGGCGTTACCTCAAATCCCTGATATATTCGCTGTACTGACTTCTCACTATAAGCCCGATCATTCGTAATACTGCTTAGGAGTTCGGTATTAAACTGTTTCTCTGATTCAATATTAAGATAAAGTTTAACGAAGTCAGCAATATGCTGACCAATTCCATAAGTTTCATCATCACTCATATGATGCCAGGTATATTGTAATAATTCATGGAAATATAGATAATGCCTGGATTCATCATTCATGTGGTCATTAACATAATATTTTATTGAAGGATGAACATTTTCACTGTTGAAAAACTCCACCAACTCTTTCACCAGCGTTGTTTCAAAAATACAGACTGCAATTATTTCAAACAAATCATGGTAACGAGGAGAAAGACGCGACATTATCTCTGAAACCGCAACATAAGCATCTGATATAGGATAAGATAACTCTTTTATATCAGGAAATTTAGCTTTCAACTGGTTCATCATATTTCTGGCAATATAAACATGATAATATTCATCAATCACAATCGTATAAGCATTGATTTTCATCTGCTCATGATATTTCACTGATAAATCATTATAGATGATTTTATTACAGGCTGAATTAATGAGTTTAATTTCAAGATTAATAATATCATTCAAATATTTAAAAAATGCTTGTATCAAAATCTCATTTTTAACTTCATAACTAATATGTTGTAAACTCTCATCAAGTAACAAAGGCTGTTTTTCTTCAGGAAAGAAAAAACCGGGTATATCAAAGTCAATATACTTCTCTGGCCGGGTTCTTATTGAAGCCCGTTGTTCCCATTTAGCGGTATAAGAGGACAATAATCCCCCTTTTGACAATACATTGCCAATCAGTTCTGAACTCATGTGTCGTTCCTTATTTTAGGATAAAGCTGCTCCTCAATGTACATTCCAGTATCTGAACACTATTCATGCCCATTATTTTGACAATAATGGTCTACACATCAATAACGCCTACTGGAATAAGCTCTCGATGTTATATAAGGTAAGATATTCACCCCAACTTAATAGAGAATACTATTCATAATTCATACCAACGGCTCCGTTAATTTCCATAATTAAAAAGACTAAGACTGATTACCCCTGATAAAACAATCTACAGAGAAAAAATTGACAAGTTGAGAGTGGTTAGCAACCTATTTCATTAGGTGACGTTATCTACCCATTTTCCTCCTATGTTACCCAGAAATTTTAACATCATCTATCTCATAATTTCCTATTTTCACCCATAGGAACATTGATTAATAATAACATAAATATCAATATGATAGATAAAGAAACATACAATTCAGTTTCTAAAGAATTAGAGATAACAATCTGCTGAATAACCCCGCCAGCAACACTAAAATTAACTGTCTTATCAGCAAAGCCAATAACAGGTCTATCAACTTCGACATCTCCAAGCAGTAAAGAGATATTTGAGATTATTGATGATGAGAAAAATTTATAACACATAGTTCCATATATTCCTTAGAAATAGTTTACTAGTATTACAAATATCTAATTAATATCACATAACGAATATAGTCTATATGATAACTATGTTCCAGAACAGCATTCCTTATAATATTTATAGAAGAAATACGACCTGACACACATAATTAATTTTTCAATAAAATACTATTCAATCGAGTGACTATAATAGTCTAGTTACCACTGATTTATAAAAACTTATAACAATTAAATATATTACTTTTCATTCATAAATCGGATAAAAAAATCAAATTGAACAATTGAGCATGTCAATAATTTCAACACAGAGAAATATAAATATAGCAAAATAACTTACCTGACAGATATAAATAACCAATAGATATATACCCGTTATCTTTCAAGTTGCCCTTTGTTGGCTGCACTCGCTCACCCCGATCACATAGTTAGCTATGCTCCCAAGGATTCACTCCCTTGCCGTCGCGATGCATCTTGAAATCCATTGGGTAAGTAAATTTTATAAAAATCATTAATAAATGTATTATTTGAGCAAACAAATAAAATAATCCCTATCTGCCATTCAATGTTTTCCCTAAAATACGCCTATATTATCTCACCAATATAACACTCATTAGCTGATATCCCGGTAACCTCAGAAAACTCAAGCTCAGCCTAAGCTAGCAATAACTACCGGGATATCTCAATTTATTGAAAACCGCGGTGGGCAAAATCTTTTAGCCGAAAACCCATCAGCGCTAACGCAGCAAAATAGCTGCTGGCCCCGGCGATAACCACCACCATCAATCGCAACAGGCGCATAGCCATATTCCCCTGCTCCCATGCTGGCATCAACCACAAAGTAACAGCCAATATTGCAATCATTACTGCAATTGCCACTACCAGCTTAAATAAGAACATACCCCAACCTGCTAACGGCTTAAAAATATTTTTCTTACGTAATTGCCAGTAAAGCATGCCAGCATTGAAACAAGATGCCAAACCGATAGAAAGGGCCAACCCGGCGTGTTTTAATGGGCCAACAAAAGCAAGGTTCATTAGCTGAGTCAGAATCAAAGTGACAATCGCAATTTTTACCGGGGTTTTAATATCTCGACGAGAATAAAAACCCGGTACCAGCACCTTGACAATAATTAGCCCCATCAATCCAAAACAGTAAGCAATTAACGCTTTTTGGGTCATTACTGCATCAAATGCCGTAAAATTACCGTATTGAAACAGAGAAACTATTAAAGGTTCTGCCAGCATACCTAAAGCAACAGCACAAGGCAGTGCTAACAAAAAACAGAGCCTCAGTCCCCAATCCATTAATTTGGTGTACTCCTCATGATTTCCGCTGGAAAAACTTTTCGCCAGTGAAGGCAAAAGAATAGTCCCAAGCGCAACACCTAATACACCAGAAGGTAATTCCATTAAACGGTCAGCGTAATACATCCAGGAGACAGAACCGGACACCAGAAATGAAGCGAAAATCGTATTAATAATTAATGAAATCTGGCCGACTGACACCCCAAGAAGTGCTGGTCCCATCTGCCGCATCACCCGCCATACGCCGCTGTCACGGAAAGAAATACGCGGTAACACCAGCATGCCAATCTTTTTTAAATGAGGAAGCTGATATAAGAGCTGTAAAATTCCTCCTACAACCACCGCCCAACCCAACGCCATCACCGGCGGATTACAATAAGGGGCAACAAATAACGCAAACACAATCATGCTGATATTAAGTAACGTCGGAGCGAAGGCAGGAACAGAAAATCGATTCCAGGTATTTAATATCGCGCCTACCAACGAGGCCAGTGATATCAGAAAAATATAGGGGAAAGTAATTCTTAACAGATTTGTTGTCAGCGTAAATTTATCAGCGGTATCGGTAAAACCTGGTGCAGTAACATAGATCACCCAAGGTGCGCTTAAAATCCCCAGCACAGTAACAATTGCCAGAATTAACGTCAACATCCCGGAAACATAAGCAATAAACGTCCGAGTCTCTTCATCACCTTGCTGGTTCTTATATTCTGCCAAAATAGGCACAAATGCCTGAGAAAAAGCGCCTTCGGCAAAAATACGACGCAGTAAATTAGGCAGTTTAAACGCAACAAAAAAAGCGTCCGCTGCAACACCGGCCCCAAATATGCGGGCAATAATGGCATCCCGGATAAAGCCCAAAACCCGAGAGAACATGGTCATAGAGCTAACCGCAGCCAGCGATTTCAATAAATTCATCGTATTTATCTCAAAATCATGTTAGTTGATTTCCGAACTGCCTGTACGACAGTGCAAAAATGGAAAATGAATTATACACGACTGAGATACTTGTAAGCTGTCTATACTTTTTAAACCACCTGTATGCTAGTACAAAAAAAACCAAATTACACCATCTTAATCCAGCTTGCTAAACTACCTATACCCAATGGATTTCAAGATGCATCGCGACGGCAAGGGAGTGAATCCCCGGGAGCATAGGTAACGATGTGACCGGGGTGAGTGAGTGCCGCCAACAAAGAGGCAACTTGAAAGATAACGGGTATATACCTACCAGATTGTCCAACTGGGTATTTTGACTTAACCTAACGGTGTTACCTGTTTATTAGAGTCTAATATCTTATTAGGGTCTACCGCCTTATTAGGGTCTAACATCAAAATAATTGTATTTGTTACTTGATTCTGCGATGACCCAGCATTCACTGGTTTCTGAGGCAATTCAGTACTCACTGGTTTCTGAGGTAACTGAGCATTTACTACTTTTGGATGCAGCGTATACATCCCGCCATTAAATGGATCAACTAAGAGCCAACCAATTAAACTACCAAATATAAAATTACCCCCAATGTACCAACCATTGGCGCTCGCCTTAATTGGTAACGTTACAGACTCAGAATTCTCTTTAGTAAAAGTAACCAGATAGTCTTTTTTACCAAAATAACTTCCATCTGACTTTTCTAAAATCACATCCTGAGGCGTTTTCCCTTGAGCAACAACCCTACCTAATTCATCTTTGATAGAGAATGTGGACCCTGATGGATTACTATCAACCTGAACATGCTGAGTTTTATCACCCACAATCGTAGCGCAACCGCTAGTAAACATTACAGCAGCCAAGGACAAGGCAGCAATATTATTCATGGTTAATTATTCACTTTGTTAACAAAAGCGGCGAGTATACATAAATTCATGCTTATGCACTAGAAATCATTAACCTTTATAAGCCGCCAGTGCAACATTGTATTTGGCCTAGATGATGGCACCTTGCAACTAGCCTTATTACAAAAACCACTTTAAAAAGCGCAACAACCGAAGTCAGTGCGTCAAATAAGTCAACTCATTGAAGCTTACTCATTTCTAAACTGCCTGTGCGGCAGTGTACCGTCGTGGTTCAAGTTGGCAACGAACTATCAATTTCTAAGCTGCCTGTACGGCAGTGAACTGTTACATATTAACTTTAAGCTACTGACAGTTAAAGCATATATTAATAAAACAATGAAAAAACCCTTTTTTCAAGAGAACCAATATTTCCTTTAAAATCAATAAATTAAAATTGAGCACAAAAAAAGGGTCAAAATAAGGTATAGGCTTGGCAGATTTTCAACAGTAATTTAATTCATCATTACCAACTTGTTTTACTCTCATTAGGTGGTAATACAGCTCAACAATCAACTTTTTCCACTCCATTTTTCATCTGTCAATGCGGTTAATACGTGATCCTGCCAAACTCCATTGATCATCAGGTATTTCTTGGCATAGCCTTCACGCTCAAAACCCAATCGTTCCAATAACTTCCCACTACGATGATTATCCGGCATATAATTAGCCATAATCCGATGCATCCCCTGTTGACGTTGCATATAACGGATAGCGGGTTGTAAAGCTTCATACATCAACCCTTTTCCCTGCCACTTTTCACCAAGCGAATATCCCAAATAACAGGCATGAAAAGCACCACGCAGAATATTACTGAAATTGGCAACACCAATAACTTCACTCTCATTTGAATCAAGCAGCAGAAAATGAAAAGCCACCCCCTGTCTTTGCATTTCTATGATTAAATTCAATCGATTTATCCAACCGGAAGGCTGACAATGACTGCTATCTCTGGTCGGCTCCCAAGGTTTAAGAAACTCGTAATTTTCTGAATAGTACTCAGCCAAACGATAAGTATCCCGCTCGTACACTAAACGCACCACCATTCGTTCCGTGATCAGACGAACTTTCGGTAAAGTGGAACGATAACCAAACATTATTTCTCCCTAGCTATGTTAATTTATCCGTTAAAAATTTAAACCATTTATCTGTAAAAAACAGCTTCCAGTCATTACCTTACGACAAAAAAATATTATCCATGATTCACTATCCTAATGTCCGAATTAAGTACAGAATATATAAAGAACTATATTTCCTCTCTTCTTACTACTCCAATGGTGAGCAATGTCACTGGTTTCACAAGCACGTAGCCTGGGTAAGTACTTCCTGTTATTCGATAACATGCTGGTCGTTCTGGGTTTCTTCGTCGTTTTTCCTTTAATATCAATACATTTCGTTGAGCAACTGGGTTGGGCGGCGCTGGTTGTCGGTTTTGCGCTTGGTTTACGTCAGTTTGTACAACAAGGTTTAGGCATTTTTGGTGGCGCAATTGCAGACCGTTTTGGCGCGAAGCCGATGATCGTCACCGGCATGCTGTTACGCGCTCTTGGTTTTGCTTTAATCGCTTTAGCCACCGAACCGTGGATACTGTGGCTTGCCTGCATATTATCCGCACTGGGGGGGACCTTATTTGATCCTCCCCGGACCGCACTGGTCATCAAACTAACCCGACCACACGAGCGTGGCCGTTTCTTCTCGCTGCTGTTAATGCAGGATAGCGCCGGCGCGGTTATTGGCGCACTGATTGGTAGCTGGCTGCTGCAATACGATTTCCAACTTGTCTGCTGGACAGGTGCCGGTGTTTTCGTTCTGGCAGCCATCTGGAATGCATTATTTCTCCCTGCCTACCGGATTTCTACTACCCGCACTCCCATCTGGGAAGGGATGGAGCGCGTTATTAAAGATCGTCGCTTCTTCACCTATGTGTTGACGTTGACCGGCTACTTTATGCTGTCTGTCCAGGTGATGTTAATGTTCCCGATTATCGTCAACGAAATCGCCGGAACACCCGCTGCGGTAAAATGGATGTACGCAATTGAAGCAACCCTATCGCTCACTTTGCTGTATCCGATCGCCCGTTGGAGCGAAAAACGATTCCGGCTAGAACAGCGTCTAATGGCCGGGCTTTTCCTGATGAGCCTGAGTATGTTCCCTGTCGGTTTGATTGGTGAAATAAATACCTTGTTTGGCCTTATTTGCCTGTTCTATCTCGGCACCATCACCGCTGAACCTGCCCGTGAGACATTAAGTGCTTCACTAGCTGATCCACGCGCGCGTGGTAGTTATATGGGATTCAGCCGTCTTGGTCTGGCATTGGGTGGTGCCTTGGGTTATACCGGCGGTGGTTGGTTATATGATACCGGCCATGCGCTGAACATTCCGCAATTGCCTTGGTTTCTGCTTGGGATTATTGGCTTGATAACGCTGTATGCCCTGCACCGTCAATTTAACCAACGTAAAATTGAATCTGCCATGCTGAGTGGCAATTAATGAGGTAAAATCTGCCCTCCAAAATAAAGGAGTCGATATGAGAAAATTTTTCTTGGGGGCAGTCTTGCTGCTAGCGGGGTTAATCAGTGGTTGTGATCAGTTCAAAGATGTCAGTATCAGCGAAGAGTTAATTAATGGTTATCTAGCAAAACACGTCCATTACCAGAAACAGATCGAATTACATGGTATTGCCAATGCGGATATTGAATTGACAGAACTATCCAGCCAAATTGGTCGAACAGAACCAAACAAAATAGCGTTAACTGGCCGTGCAAACGTAAATATTACATCCTTGCTTGGCCCAGCTAAAGCCGATATGAAACTCACCCTGAAAGCACAACCTGTTTTTGAGCAGGAAAAAGAGGCTATTTTTCTGAAAGAATTAGAAGTCGTTGATTACCAAATCACACCGGAAAAAATGGAAAAACCGATTAACGCATTACTTCCTTATCTGAATAAATCACTCAGTGCTTTCTTTGATATTCATCCTATTTATGTAATAAAAGCAGATCATAGTAAAGCTGAAGCCGCAGCTAAAACATTAGCAAAAAGGTTAGAAGTGAAACCTGGCAAATTAGTTATTATGCTGACCGATAAATAATTTTCATCAAAATATAGTAAAAAGGCAAATAATTCGACATTATTTGCCTTTTTATCATTTAAAAATTAAGAATCCAGTTCTTCTCTTAACGCCTGTAACGCTTCACGGGTAATCATTGCTAATGTCCGGTAGAAACCGGTTATTGCATGGGCTTCCACTTTCCCCAGAAATTGCCCACACCATGGCAGCAAATATTCATCAAACAGCACAATTTGCCCCTGAACCTCATCTTCTGCTGCCTGATCTTCCAGCCATGAAGCCCCTAATAACAGAGAACCAAACTGATCGACTGGCCCATCGGACAATGGCATTCCTCGTTCAGTCAAAAATTGACGAATATCGTTTTCATTCTCCCCGGTATAGTCAGAACGGCGGCCTGGTACGCTAGCATTATCGCCATAAAACAGTGCCACATAATCAGCTTGCATTGCGGATAGATCGCAGCTTTGTTGCAAGCGATCCAACAATGCATCTTGCTCCAATGGCCATGATTGCTTCAATTTACCTTCGACAATCATCGTCAGAAGTGGTTTCAGAATCGGGTCTTGCGGTTGACGATTAAATAAAGTCCCTAAAATACGGCAGACTATTGAAAATTCATTCATCTCAGTTTCCAAATAAATAGCAATTTTGCCGTTATTGTCTCCAATAGCCGCCCCTATTGTAAAGAGACGTTATTAATACCCTAGTTTTATATCCACAACGCCGGTTGATAATTCCCCTTGTTCAATTCGTCGAATATTTTCACTAATCGTATCCATAGCAATATCGGGAATAGTAATAGCCGCAATATGTGGCGTCACCGTTATACGGGGGTGAGTCCAGAATGGGTGCATCTCTGGTAGCGGTTCCTCAACAAACACATCCAATGAAGCCCCGGCGATATAACCTTTATCAATCGCCACCAACAGATCATATTCTACTAAATGGGCACCTCGTGCGATATTAATCAGATATGACTTTGGTTTTAGCTGGCTAAACAGCGATAAATTCAGAATAGCACGGGTTTTTGGTGTATCGGGCAGCAAATTGATAAGCACCTTGCTACCGGAGAGAAAATCGCCCAATTGATCTTCACCGTGAAAGCTAACTACGTTATTAACCTGTTTTGGAGTACGGCTCCAACAACGCACAATAAAGCCCCATTCAACTAACGCCTGTGCAACACGGCTGCCCAGAACACCGGCGCCCAACACACCCACAACAAAATCCTTACGATCATGAGGTTCGAGTTGTTTCCACATCCTCTGCCCTTGTTGCAGCTTATACTCATCCATGCGTCGCAAATAATGTAAAACCGTTGCTACCGCATACTCCTGCATTTGCAGCCCCATGCCTGCATCTTCAAGCCGCATCAGTGGCACACCGGCGGGTAACATCCCTGGTTTTTGCTGTTCCTGCTTTAAAATCGCCTCTACTCCTGCTCCTAAAATAAAAATCCCCTTCAATCCAGAGCGATTTTCCAACATCTCATAGGGGGGAGCCCAAACCATTGCATAATCCGCATGCTTATTATCGCCGCGTTTCCATTGGCGGATATTGACATTGGGCAATCGTTGCTGCATGCCTTGAATCCATTGAGCAGCATCAAAAAAGGGGTGGTAAAAGATAATATCCACGATTAGTTATCCTCATCTTATTTTTTCACAAGGGTTATCTGATTGAGTGTAGGTTGCAAGTCCCTTTGTTAATCATCGTTACGAAAATTTTGAGAATGTTAAGTAGTTAACGAATTCATTTTTTTCTTATCAAAGGACTTGTACATTTTCTATTTCAGCGGCATCAGGTGGATATCAATTCACCGAATTGACTCTTATTTAGCTAACCAATCAAAAAACCAAAGAAAAATATCAGAAGAGTGTTGACGCTTGTAACGCTTTTCCCTATAGTAGCGCCCCGTTGCAGCGACAATGTTAGACAAAGTTGCTGGAATGAAAAAAATGGTGAGGTGTCCGAGAGGCTGAAGGAGCACGCCTGGAAAGTGTGTATACGTGAAAACGTATCGAGGGTTCGAATCCCTCCCTCACCGCCAGAATTGAAAGAAAGCTCAGGTTAAATACCTGGTTTTTTTTGCTTACATATACCCCTGATGCAGGGAGGGTCGAGAACCCTCGACCAGGGTTCGACAAAACGGCTTGCCGTTTTGGACCGCCAACGGCGGCCCGTAGGGTGAGCGCAGCGAATCCATCCCTCCCTCACCGCCAGAATTGAAGAGAAGCTCAGGTTTACCACCTGGGCTTTTTTCTTGTATATACCCTTGAGTTAGACACCAAGTCATACATAGGAGTGCAGTTTTTTATAGGATATTTGTTGGAACTCAAATTAGCCGCTGTTCACTATCATTGGGCTGGATGAATTAACTCTCTAAATCTAACTGTTATAGGGATTTTTCGACTGAAGCCCAACCTTATGAAAACACACGCTAACCACATTATTACCCTGAATCACTATCATTCATCTTACATATTGTATCAACAATGTTGATTTTTTATCCAGAAATGTACATTATATACATTGAAGATACATACTTATGGAGAGAATAAATCATGCCTCAAGTGACTATTAAAAAATGGGGAAATAGCCCATCAGTAAGGCTGCCCATAGCTGTTATGAAAATGGCGTCTTTAAGTGTTGATGATACCGTTAATATTTCTGTAGAAGATGGAAAAGTAGTTATTGTTCCTGTCAAAGCAAAAGAATATAACCTTGATGCGTTATTGGCTGGCGTAAAAGATGAAAATATTCATACTGAGGTAGATTTCGGCGCACCCGTAGGAAAGGAAATATTATAAGTGATTAATCGCTATATTCCTGATATGGGAGATATTATTTGGCTTGATTTTGACCCGCAAACGGGGCGTGAACATGCCGGACATCGCCCCGCTCTTGTACTAAGTCCTGCGGCTTATAACGGTCGAATAGGGCTGATGCTATGTTGCCCTATGACAACAAAAATTAAAGATTATCCCTTTGAGGTTGTAATTAGTAGAAACCCCGACAGTGTTGTGCTTTCCGATCAAGTAAAAAGCCTTGACTGGAGGAAACGTAACGCCATAAAGAAAGGTAAAGTTTCTGATGATGTTTTAGCCGAGGTCAGAGCAAAAGCTAAAGCATTAATAGGGTGAATACCCATAAGTTCAGTTCAAAATAGGTACGGGGATTGAGACTGTAATTTAATTCTTCTCAACTAAAAACAAAATGGTACGCTTCGTAACATTTTGTTTTATATTTATGAGGACATTATCTTTACACCAATATTCATCATGCCAATATTCGTCAAAATATTTTTCAAAACCCATACTTTCAACATATTTTGATAAGGGTCGGCTACCGTGCTGTCATTTTTATCCAGTGTTTGGGGTTAGCTCATAAATATCCGGCCTTTTTACTTGTATATACCCCCAACGCCGGGAAAGTCGAGAACCCTAGAACAGGGTTCGACAAAACAGCAATATATTTACCTCGAAAGCATTGGGCAAAGGACATTAACTATCAAATGCTTCGGTTAAGCTTAAAGCACACCCTTTCTGTGCCCTCGTATTGACACGACGTAAAATTTCAACGAGCACGCCGGGATACTTACCATATTCTCTGCTAATTATCCCGACATCATCGGTAACAATAAATGCTGGGTAACTCGTTGATGACGCATCCATATAACTCATCAAACCCGGCGTTCCATCAGGTACAGGTTTCAATGTTTCAGGATCAAGCGCTCGCGCATATACCCACGGCGGAACACGTTTACGTTGCATCTCATCTTCAAAGAAACACGTGTTGAGTTCAACTTGATTAAATATATCGCGAATCTGACTAATATCACTGAGATTGAAAGTGTCGAATAAAAGATGATTAAAGTCGTTGCGTTTCAGGGATTCTTTTTCGTAACTTTTCCAGCCGCCCCCCGTTATGATATACAGACTTTTATCCCCAGAAAATGAGATATTTTTATCTTTCATATACTGGCAGAGCAAATAAATAAAGTATGGTGAACCGATAAGACAAATATCTTTCCCTTGATTTTTTATTCGTTCAAGACTATTCAATGTCTTAACAAAATCTATTCGCTCTTCTGTTACGGTAAATGTCGTGGGATATAATAATTCTACCAAGCTCATAACATATTTAAACCAAATGTTATGAGCATTAAATCTATCTGGCCCCAAGTTGACCAACTCCATTTGATGATCAAACCAACTACCAACATATTTCATGCCATAACTCACAGAGCCTAAGAGTCTCTCAATACTTAGTCTGTCACGCGCCACCTGACTTTTTAAACCACTCGTGCCACTACTGGTAAACCAACTTTCAATCTCGTTCTCCTGAGAAGTTAATAAGCGAGTAAACTTAAAAACTGATGTTGGGAATACAGGTATGTCATCAATTTCCGTAATATTATCATCTACTTTGTGTGCCTGACAGTAGTGACGGTATTCTTGACAATGTTTATAGTGATTACGAAATGCATCAAGCACAAGTTTGTTTCTGATTTTTTCCTGCTCATCGTAAGACCAGACTAATGGATCACTCGAAAAAATCAAATCATCAATTTCTGAGCTTGCTGTGATTTCTTGTTTATCAATATATGAAGTCATACCTGTTTTACCCCTCCCGATAATTTAGAGAGTATGGCAACATACACTGCCATACTCTTTTACTACATGTGGTACTTTTTAATATTATCATTAACAATATTGATTACGTTTTTTTGGCGCATCAAGTCATTCATTGGTTCAAAGGATAGCAATACACCTTTTGCACCACACTTTTCAATTGCCAGCTTAGCCGCAGCTATACATTCCGTATAATCTCCGACAGCGTTTTCTGTGATTATCTCTTCAAGTTTATTTTCGAGATTTTCATTAGGATACATTTCAAGAACATAATCACGGATAAATTCCCGTGTCTCTTGTTTAGCTTTCTTACTATCTTCGTTATAGTTAACCAATACCATTAACTGATGATCTATCACTGATAAGTCAATGCCATATTTATCAGCAACGGCTTTATACCTCTCAGCATATTCATATCTAACATCATTGGAGTCATCCCACTTAAAGATGAGAGGAATGCCTTTTTTAGCAGCCCACTCAACAATATGATGACTGGTTGCTGTGACATATCTCCGAGGCCCGCCTTGGGTATAAGCATGGGGGTTTACAGATATTTTAGGGAAACTATAAAAATCGTTATCGGGATTACAATAACCTGTTGTTAAAGCATCATTAATGATTTCATAACACTCTTCAAACAGTTGCTGTTGATATTCAACAGGGCGATTAAAAAGACGCATTTCATCTTTTTTTTCACAATCACTAAACCCTAAAATAAATCTCCCTTCGCTCAATTGATCCAATAAACAAGCCTCCTCCGCTATTCGGACAGGATGATGAGTTGTAATGATGTGATTCAATGAGCCAATTTTAATTTTTTCTGTTAAACCGAGCAAAAAACCAGAAACAGTCAGAGGAGCACCGACAATACCATTACCTGAAAAATGATTTTCATACACCAAAATCTGTTCAAAATTCAACGTGTCAACATGCTCCGTTATTTCCTGCATGCGAACTATACTTTGTTCTTGAGCAGTTGTTGAATTGATGAAGTTAAGGAAGAACAATCCAAATTTCATTTCTTTTTCCTTAGCTAATATAATAGCGATCGTTGTTTTTCTTTAAGAAACGGCATGACATCAGACTGGAAGAGCTTCATGGAGGCAATAATTTCGTCTACTGTTCCATTAGCTTCAAACCCACAACAGATATTTGATATTCCTGTGGCATCAATGTCTTTTTGAATTATGTCAATGCATTCCTGCGGGGTTCCCACGGGATTGATTTCATAACTGTAATCAATGCGGCGATTAGTATCTTTATGTCCTTTTAATACAAAGTCACGCCACTGCCCTTTATTGAAATCATAACCTCTTGTTTTGTCTGAATCATCAAAAATAGTCGTGGCATTCACATAAGAGTCATACCAATACCCTAGAAAATTCCGACAAATCTCTTTCGCTTTATTTGAGTCATGATCTACAGATGTTATATATGATAAGCAATGGTCGATATTATGAATATCGTGCCCATATTCTTGAGCCACCTCGTTATAGAGCTCAAGTTGTGCTTTCTTTTCGTTAGTATTTATAATCCAACTTAATATCATCGGTAAACCAAATTGAGCGGCCCATTCAGTAGTCGAGGCTGATTCAGCAACCACATAAACAGGTGCTCCACCTTTACTATATGCTGTCGGGTTTACTTTTACCTTATGGAACTTGATATGTTCATTATCAGCTTCCATATATCCCTCTGTCATTCCATTTTTTATCAACCCGTACCAGCATTCCGCTAAAGCGCGACTGTTATTCATATCTGTGCCAAATACGCGAAAGTCTTTGTTATAAAGCCCCCGACAAATACCAAACCGAAATCGTCCTTTTGACATTTGATCCAATAAATTCACATCTTCAAGTTGGCGCACTGGATGAGCTGTGGGAAGAACAATAGCCGCAGTCCCTACATTCAATTTTTTGGTTGCACCAAGTAAATACGCAGCAGCGACATAAGGGTTACCAAGCAAACCAAACTCCGTGAAATGGTGCTCCAGTAACCATACAGTATCAAAACCACACTCCTCAGAAATACGACCTAATTTAACCAAACGTTTCATTACTTCTGTTTGAGAAAATTGGGGGGGTTGGTATGTAAGCAAAAAGTTTCCAAATTTCATAGTGAGTCCTTATATTGCTATTTGAGTGATAGTATTAACCATACCCGTTATCTTTCAAGTTGCCTCTTTGTTGGCTGCACTCACTCACCCCGGTCACATCGTTATCTATACTCCCGGGGATTCGCTCCCTTGCCGTCGCGATACACCTTGAAATCCATAGGGTATATCTATCCCAATAGGTTTTAAGACAGCGAAATCGCTTGATTTTCAATCTCAATTTTCATTCGACGTTCATTGACTGTCGCAATAGTTAGATGTTCAAATGATGGTTCAATAATATCAACATCAATATCCAGACGATCATTATCCATCGCGATAGCGGCCTTCGTAACCGATTGATAAAAATTGCGTAAGACCACTAAGTTTTCACCCAAGTCATGAGAGCTTCCCAGCAAAGAATATATCTTGCATCGATTACTACGAATATTTGATAACAATGTGATAACTTCATCTTGCTTTACCCAATTGTCATTATTTGCAGTAAAAGCAATAAACGGTATATCAAGATACATCATGCTATTGATTGTAGAAGTTAAATCTTCCCAGCCAAAATCAAAGCAATCTCTCGCAAAGACTTCAGCACCCAATTTATGGCCTTCAAAATCCAGATTATTCGGCAGTTCATCAATGGGTAAACTGAGATAATCAAATCCTAAAGCTCTTTCAAGCGTATATCTTAAGTTAACAACACCGACCGCGGTGATTAAAAACGAAACATTAATTTCAGATAGACTTGCATAAACTATCCGTGCAGACAAGCTTGAAGCCAAAACACCACGGTTATTTATTTTTCGTGTATTTAACCAATCAACAACTGCTAATAGGCTCTGTTTTCCTATAGACATTGTAAATTCATCAATTGTCCCTGAACTCAACCCAACGTGGTGAAGTGAATCATAGCGAATCACATGAAACCCATTCTGCGATAAATATTCCGCCAGGCCAGCAAAATGATCCATCCTTCGGGCAAAGCCCGACGCAATAATAATGGTATTCTTTCTCTTTGAGCTGTTTTCTTCTGGCAGCGTTTCCCAAACATGAATTTTTTTATTTCCTTCAACACAAAGAACATGGTCGATGGTTTTATATTTGGATTTATTTTCCATACTTTTTACCTATTATGGGACAAATACAAGGAATTTATCTTCTTCCAGGAATCGAGTCTGTTCTATTTCAACAGCAACATCCTTAGCAGTATAGTTAGATGGCCTTTCATGAGAAATATATGTCACTAATCGTTGTAACGGTCTCATTCCATCATGAGATCCACCAACGCGAAATATGTTATTCATCCCTGCTTCTACAATCCTTTCTGCACCTTTTAGTGCTAATGCGTCTCGATATTTAAATGCTGATTCCCAAGGAAAAATAGATATGGTTTGCGTCTTATTTTTTTGAACATAAGGCAATATTTGCTCAATATTATCGACGTGATGAAGATACACACATCTGCCAAGTGGTTGATTAAATTCCACACCTGCATTTGATTCAATAATCATCCAACGTTGATGAATATCCACCTCTACTTTTAATCCAGCAAACAAGCTCTCTTTTTGGACTAAAGAATAGGCCGCCTTTTCATCAAAATCTTTTTTGGCGTTTGGTAATATATGCGCATATAGATTAAGTTTTTCTATCAACGCTAGCTTAAATTCTTCATAATGACTTCCCATGTAGTATATGTTTTGGGTGGAAAAACAAGCTCGCTGATCGTAAAAACAAATATCATGAGCCGCACCGGTAGCTGCTGATGTCAAGTCAACTGGGTCATCAATAATGCAAAAACTCTTCTTAGAACCAAATTTAATCACGTCAACATAAGGTGGCGCCTGTTCTACAGCCCAATTAATCGCATCTTCTCCTCCCCAAGCAACAATGACATCCGCATGTTGCATAATTTCTTTTGCGAGTGATGTATCCCCTTGATGTTGCCAATATACAACAGACAAAGAGCGCGTTATCGGGTGATTAGGGTCTACATCGATAAAGCTTAACGCTAATGCATGAGCTGTAAAAGGATCGGTTGATGATGTTTTTATAATACACTGATTCTTGGTTAAAATTGCGCGCAATATAGACATGATCCCAGATAATGGAACATTACCTGCCAACAGATGTACAGACTTACCTTTTGGGAAAGCCCTAATATAACTCTCATCCTGAGGTAGCCACTCATCCATGATATGGCGAGAACCAAGCTCATTATTTACAACATCATAAAGGCCACCTTTAGAACATAAAATCATAGATATCCAGTTGGCCTCTAGCTTTGCCATTTCTTCTGAATATCCCATATATTTTTTTAAGTCACGTATATATGTCCTGCGTCTTGAATATTCTTCATTTTTCCATCTTTGCCCTACCGTATAGAGAAAATTGACAATGTTATGCAACCGTAATTTATTATTTTCATTATAATCAATAATGTTTTTTACATGAGAATCATTCAATATTGGCAGGTAAACACTATTATCACCAAAGTCAATGGATTGCACTAAATCATCACTTTCAGGAAAGATTTCGACCTGGCCGTTAATAATGAATGAAATTTTTTTAGTCATATTTACCATCCATTTAATAGGGTAATTTCAACTTAAATTGTTGTTTAACCATCTTTGCAAACTGGTCGTACCAACTCTTACTTCTTGTATTTTTATATTAAGATAATGCAAGTAACAAAATATCCATAAAATTCAGATTCTGACTACCGGACTCCTGAGCTGTAAATTTCGTTAGGATTATGATAATAATATGAATTTTCTGCTCAAGGCTGTTAATGTGAATGAGTGGATCGTCAATATAATTTCTGCTCCAGTTTTAATACCTGTTAAAATAGCAAAGTAAAATTTTCATATCAACAAGATTTGTTAATGAAAAGTTTAAATTAAAAAAGTCACGCTCTTCTCTAATGTATGATAATACTTATGTAAATTATTAGCCTGAGTATTATTTCACAAATACCGATAGAAATAGATTGAATAGCAATCTAATTTTCACCGGCAGATTTTTAAAGAAGAGCTTAAATTCAAAATACTTGAGCTTTTTATTTGTATACGCCTACGATGGAGGGTTTATAACCCTCCAATTAAAACAATAAATCTAGCTACTTTTTGAGGCATGCTGCGGCTTGTCGCACAACATCGTAGTAGCTGGCTGGTAACGTCCCCATACGTGGCGTAACAGGGATTGGCAACGCACGCCAAGCTGGCGCGACTTCAAACCAGTTAGAATCATAAAACAGTTTTATTTCGTGGTTTAGATTGAATTTTGTGTCGTAAGCAAGACCTGTCAGTTCAAAATCTATGTCCGTTGTCTGAATAAGAAATTCGCCAGGGTAAATCTGATGGGTTTTCTGCGAGGTGCCGTAGACCACAATCACCGCGTGATCAGTCGGAGATACAGCAATTACTAACGCCGGTCGAGATTTCGGTCCCGGCGTCCCGAAGCTTTCAGGAAACCGACACCACACAATGCTGCCGATAGTGGCAAGGGGGATAAACCTGATCGTTTTGTGCTGCTGTGCCATCATTGCCTCTCGATCAGAACAGGCGTTGAGTAAAGTTATCATCCGCAATGTCGCTAGCGGCGCTCGCCTCACGGATGGCACAGATCTGCTCATTGCTCAATGGTCCGTCATCTTTCTCGTAGTGCGGTAGATACCGATCTGCAAAGTTGCGCAAGGCAAGGTGTGCGATCTCAGTTTTACTCATACCAGTGACTTTAACCAGTTCATCAAGCGTCCCGGCGCTGATCCCTGTGGGCGTATCCTGACTACGCAAGCGGATCAAGAAACTGGCTGTGGTTTTTCCTTGGGTATTGTGCATGGTGCGTTCTCCGAGTTATGCCAAAACAACGTATATCAATTCCATATCATGATAGCATATTGATATACCATTACCAAATCCCCATCACTTAATCAATTACCCTTCATTTTCCCAACTCTGGTGTAAGAATTTTTTTGCAAAAATAGACTCCCCGCTCATCCTTTCCAGAATTGAGTAAAATTGGATAGGACAAAAAAGCGAAAATGCTACCTCTGCACCAAAAAATGAAATCTCCGCAAAATATTAATTAACAACATTTCCCAACACCGATACAAGAGATTCAAACACAGATATTCCCTCACTCAAAACTTGCAAAAGTGTCTCATCAAGAAACTCAGCAGCTGCATATAAACGGTCAAAGAGCCGCCAGTAAAACAATCTTTGTTTTGCAAATAGACAGGATGTGTTTCTACATCATCAAATATCATCTCCAGATATTTTTTAAAATGACAAAGAAACACATTTGATCCCAAAATCAATTAACTGACATTTTAATCAGAAAGCCATCAGGGTTATTCTTTCCAGACAACAAACCCCTCAATATAAAGCTTATCCAGCGAAGTTTTCAAAAATGTTTCTATTGCAATTTCCGGTGACATAATAAGCGGCTGCCCCTGAATGTTAAATGAAGTATTCACCAGACAGCCATAACCGGTTATCTTCTGTACCTCTTTCAATAATCGCCAAAAAGTTGCGTTAAAAGTACGTTCAACAAGCTGAATACGCGCCGTTCCATCAGCATGAACAATACCAGACACCGGCCCCATCATTTCTGGTTTTACTTTGGCGGTGCAAAGCATATATCGAGTCGGCATTAAATTACGCGTCTCAAAAATAGTGTCGCAATCCTCATCCAAAATTGCCGGGGCAAATGGTCGGAAAGCCTCACGGAATTTCACTGTACTATTAATCCTATCCTTTATTCTTTCACCTGTTGGCAAAGCTAGAATCGAACGGTTGCCAAGTGCCCTCGGACCAAATTCCATTC
Organism: Photorhabdus sp. S10-54; assembly: GCF_963878145.1. Taxonomy (NCBI): domain Bacteria; kingdom Pseudomonadati; phylum Pseudomonadota; class Gammaproteobacteria; order Enterobacterales; family Morganellaceae; genus Photorhabdus; species Photorhabdus sp. S10-54. The sequence continues at coordinate 214,199 of NZ_CAWNXG010000002.1, forward strand.
GACCATGGAACCAGGCAATGATTTTATCTTCTGCGATATCTTTAGCCGCAGAAACAAAATAATCATCATTCAATCCCAAATAACGCCATTTCATTCCCGCATTGCCACCATGTCGGAATAATACATTGCGGACTTCATCGGTGGAGAAGCGTGGGCCAAGATAAGGATTAAAGCAAGGATCTACATCATTGTGGTAGCCACCAGCCACAAAAAGCGCAGCCCCCAAGGCCGAACCATCATCACCCGATGCCGGTTGGATAAAGACGTTTTCCAACCCATCAAGTTGACAAAGAACTTGGTTTGCTTTGCAGTTTAAAAATGATCCTCCAGCAAAACAGAGTGACGTTTCACCGGTTTTTTGCAGCCAATAGGTCACTAACTGTTTCAGCAACAGTGTAAATTTCTCCTGTAATCCAGCAGCAAAATCCTGATGAACATCCAGCAAAATGTTATCTTCACTTCTCGGTGTAAAACCAAACATATCGCTAAGTTGTGCCATTGCACCGGGAAAACCATATTCCGCATTGTCAAATGCTTGCGGTAACCAGTTTATCTGTATCGTTCCGCTCTCTGCATCGAATTGCGCTAATTCATTAAAAATATCGCGGTATCGCTCAGGGTTACCATACGCAGCAAGTCCCATGACTTTATATTCATCACTATTAAATACAAAACCAAGGAACCGGGTACAGATAGAATAAAATATTCCTAATGAAGAACTAATTGGCTGACTGTACAATTTCTGGAATTGCTGGCCTTTAGCAAGATAAACACTTAAAGATTCTATTTCGCCCATACCGTCTGAAATGACACATAGCGCAGACGGGAAGCCACTGGGATAAAAGGCTGATGCCGCATGAGCTAGATGGTGATCTACCCCCTGAAAACGTGATTCAATATTCTGCCATCCCTTATCAGCTAATGCATTAATCACGGTTTTTCCACTAAAAACCTCCTCGAATAACGCTTCATTAGACATGAAAAATCGGCGATAATTATCATAATTAAAACCGTGAGCAATAACCTGTATATCATCTTGCATAAGACCTGCTTCCGCTAAACAATAATTAATGGCATTAGCAGGAAACCGCCCTGTTCCTTTCTCTCCCGTAAAGCGCTCTTCCGCCGCCGCTGCAACAATTTTTCCATCAATAATCACACAGGCCGCACTATCGACTCCCTGGCAAATACGTTCGTCTAATTTACTTACCTCTGGATTATTCTCTCGCAGAAAACGTTGAGCATTAGGAAGGCCACTGATACCTAATATAACCATTTTCTTCACCTCCAAATTGTTATTTTTCTTTCATAAAAATTAAACGCTCCCGGGAATTCGCTCCATTTCCGTCGCGATGCATCTTGAAATTGCCTGCAACAATTACGCCTATTGAGATAGACTCTCATTTACCCAAAAAAAAATAACTCATAAACGATATAAAATAAAGATATCTGATAATCAGTTTCAGCTTCTATTCCAAATAGCGTAACCAACATTGGAATAATAACCAATAACCTTTTCTCATTAAAGCGATTGGCAATATTAGGCCAAGTGAAGAAATACATTTATTATAAATCCAACCCGCTATTCCAGCTAATTGATGAACGCATGCTTGCGGATCACGATTTATACCCGTCATCTTTCAAGTTGCCTCTTTGTTGGCGGCACTCACTCACCCCGGTCACATAGTTAGTTATCTATGCTCCCGGGGATTCGTTCCCTTGCCGTCGAGATGCATCTTGAAATCCATAGGGTATATAATATTGTTATTAACCACTTAATCCCCCATCAATGCAAAGAGATGTTCCTGTGATATAGGTTGATGTACTCAACGTCCCCACACAAAAACTGGCAATTTCATTAACACCTGCCATTCGTTTTAATGCAGTGCTTCTAGCGAATTCCATCTTCTTTTCTGGAGAAATATGACGCAACATACCACCATCAACATATCCCGGCATTACAGTGTAGGCCCTAACATTAAAACGACCGTAGTCATTAGAGATGTTTTTTACCAATGCATTCATGGCTGCTTTCGAACAAGAATAAGCGATGGCGCCTGTCTCTACACGTAAACTTGCCGTAGAAGAAATAAATTGCATCACGCCATTACGATTCTTCATAAAATGTGGCAGCAAATATTTTGCTACTCTTGCTGCACCAAATAAGTTGACATTAAAAACATCATGCCAACCCTCAATATCTTGAGCATGTAATAAGCCATCCAATGACATTGCCGGCGTATAAATAACCGCATCAATACATTTTATTTTTTCAATGGCAATGCTAATGGCTTCTCTAACACTGTTATCCGACATAACATCTAAATAAATTTCTTCATTACGCGGTTTACGTGAAGTGCCTAATACCTGATAACCACTTGCAACCGCATGCTGGCAAATTGCATTCCCAATTTCACTTGATGAACCAATAATAAGTATTTTGCTATCATATTTGTGCATTTAAACATTCCCACCTTATCTAAAAGATATTTTCCAACAGTAATCCCTACTTTAAATAAAGCATTCAGAATAAATATTATCTAAACAAAAAAACATTTTTAATTTATATATTATTAACGTATATATTTTTAGCTTACCTATTTTCAATTCACTTGTTCAATCTAATTCTATGAGTCACCCTAAATAATAGGGTGAGTTCTTATATCTGTCAAATTATTAATCTAATATTTAAGAGATATCAAAGCATTGGTTAAATTACACCCAAAAATTAAATAAAAAAATATTATGCGTAAAAACATTCAATACAGCTAGTTTAATTCAGTCATAATCAATACTTGTGGTGAATGCATAATTAATTATTTAACTTTCTAACAATAACAATTAAAAATTACAATCAATTATGTGAATCCAAATAGCTTCAATTTTAAAAATATTAATTAAATTCTTTATGAAGTTAATTCAATAATATTCACCAATAAGAATAGACACTTAATAGAATCGGTTTCAGCCTATTTTATGGTGATAAGAACACTATTCTCCCTTTTACTTTTCACTTTCCTGACGTTAAGCTATTAACATTAAGTTTGATCTATAGCGCTATCGCTTTGAACTAAAAGCACTATTTTTACAATTCGGTCTTGCAATTTGGTTGTAACAACCTTATTGCTTTTTCCCTCTATATTTTTGGTTTATGCACAGATGAAAACTCGTAGAATGAACGGTATACGGCCGTTTAGTGCTGTAATTGATGCTTGTTGGAAGGAATCTTACTCTTTTGCTCGTTTAACTAAAGATATTATTGCCGGTATTACTGTCGGTATTATCGCCATCCCGCTCGCGATGGCGCTAGCCATCGGGAGTGGTGTCGCGCCACAATATGGGCTTTACACCGCCGCAATTGCCGGGATAGTTATCGCGATAACCGGCGGTTCACGCTATAGTGTTTCCGGCCCTACCGCCGCTTTCGTTGTCATTCTCTATCCGGTCTCTCAACAATTTGGTCTGAGTGGTTTGCTCATTGCAACATTAATGTCAGGCATTATTTTGCTGGTGATGGGGTTAGCCCGCGTTGGTAAATTGATCGAGTATATTCCGCTACCCGTAACACTCGGTTTTACTTCTGGGATCGCGATAACTATCGCAACCATGCAAGTAAAAGATTTTTTTGGTCTGCAATTGGAACATATGCCAGAGAATTATATCAATAAGGTTGCGGTTCTGTTTCAAGCTCTGCCAACGCTGTATTTGAGTGATACGCTGATTGGCCTGACGACACTTGCCGTTCTGATTTATTGGCCTAAGCTTGGGCTGAAATTACCCGGGCATCTTCCTGCTCTCATTGCAGGAACTGCTGTAATGGGGATCATGAACTTATTCGATCAACATGTTGCTACTATTGGTTCTGAATTTAGTTATATATTGAATGACGGTACACAAGGACAAGGCATCCCACCCATCCTACCGCAATTTATTTTACCGTGGCATTTACCTGATATGGATGCTCATCAGGTTAATATCAGTTGGGCAACAATTTCAGCCCTATTACCCGCCGCCTTTTCAATGGCAATGTTAGGCGCGATTGAATCACTGCTTTGTGCCGTGGTTTTAGATGGTATGACCGGTAAGAAGCATCACTCAAACAGTGAATTGATTGGCCAAGGATTGGGAAATATTGTCGTGCCATTCTTCGGTGGTATTACAGCTACCGCCGCAATCGCCCGCTCAGCCGCAAATATCAGGGCCGGCGCGACATCACCGGTTTCAGCCATTGTTCACTCTCTGCTCGTCTTATTAACTTTACTGGCATTGGCGCCCATGCTTTCCTATCTTCCTCTGGCCGCTATGTCCGCCTTGTTGCTCATGGTCGCCTGGAATATGAGCGAAATACATAAAGTTATCGATCTGATCCGCCGTGCACCAAGGGATGACATTATTGTGCTGGTACTTTGTATGTCGCTCACCGTACTGTTTGACATGGTTATCGCTATTACGATTGGTATCGTATTAGCTTCACTGCTGTTTATGCGTCGGATAGCCAATATGACTCGCATCAGTCAATTGCCACAAACAAATGTCGATAAAGCTCTGCTGGTTGTTCGTATCAATGGCCCGCTATTCTTTGCCGCCGCTGAACGTATCTTCACAGAATTAAAGGAAGAAAGCGCCAATTATCAGACAATCCTCATGCAATGGGATGCCGTGCCAGTACTGGATGCGGGTGGGCTGCATGCTTTCCAACGTTTTATTGATGAAGTGGGTAAGGATAAATATATTGCTGTTTGTGATATTCCATTTCAGCCGTTAAAAACATTGGCCAGAGCCAGAATCCAGTTGGTTGAAAATCACCTTAGCTTCCATGCGACATTACCACGAGCAATGGAAGAGTTGAATTTCAATGGCAAAATGGATAGCTGAAATTGCCAGATAAAAGTTTGCTAGCTCTGTTTCCAATAACTCTTTTTTTTAAAATCATGGCGCTGTAAACCAGCGCCAAATCTATTCATCACCAAATCTCGTCATCATTTGATGTCATGGCATCAAAAAGCCACTTTATTTACTGGTATCCAGTTGAGGGAAGCTTTTCACCACATCATCAATTGCTTTCATCTGGCTCAAAAATAGTTCAAGTTTTGCCAACGGCAATGCTGATGGACCATCACACCTCGCATTCGCAGGATCAGGATGAGCTTCAAGGAACAGGCCAGCAATGCCGACTGCCATTCCCGCACGCGCCAGTTCAGCAACCTGAGCACGACGACCACCAGACGCAGCACCAAATGGATCGCGGCATTGGAGTGAATGGGTGACATCAAAAATGACCGGATGCCCCCCCGTCGCCTGAGCCATAACATTGAAGCCCAACATATCCACCACCAAATTGTCATAACCAAAGTTGCTGCCACGGTCACATAAGATCACCTGATCGTTGCCGCCTTCTTTGAATTTATCCACAATATTTCCCATCTGACCCGGGCTAATAAACTGGGGTTTTTTAACGTTGATTACCGCGCCGGTACGCGCCATCGCCTCAACTAAATCAGTCTGACGCGCCAGAAATGCTGGCAGTTGGATAACATCAACCACTTCCGCCACTGGCTGGGCCTGTGCCGACTCATGCACGTCAGTGATGATTTTCACACCGAAAGTTTGTTTCAATTCCTGAAAAATCTTCATTCCCTCTTCCAGACCGGGGCCGCGGTAAGAGTGAATTGATGATCGGTTTGCTTTATCAAAGGAGGCTTTGAAAACATAAGGAATGCCCAATTTTTGTGTCACTGTCACATAGTGCTCACAAATACTCATGGCCAAATCCCGTGACTCAAGGACATTCATACCACCAAAGAGAACAAACGGTAGATCATTCGCGACCTTGATATCACCAATATGAACCACTTTCTGTTGCATACTTATACCTTCCGTTAGGGACCAATAAATTAATGAGATAAATCAGTGCAGTGCGCTATTCATCAGTGCAAAACAATATTTCAATACAAAACAATATTTCAATGTAAAACAAGGCATTGCTGCTGAATGGCGTATATCTGCATTCTGACCATTTCTGCCACCGGGTCCTCCGGGCAGTGCTCCACAAAATAATTTAAATCAGAAACCGCAATATGATTACAATCAAGTTCCGCATAAATCAGCCCCCTATCACGTATTTCATAGGGGTTATCGGGATCAAATATCAGCACAGCTTCACTCGTTCTCAGTGCCAGTTCCATTTGCCCTTCGTCCATTAACGCGACTTTTATTGTATCCAGCACTTTACGTACAATGCTGGCGTTATCAGCTCCTTGCAAATCATCGGCTGCTAATTTAGCTGTCTGACTAATGTTACCTTTAAGCCACACATCAAGCACATATTCACTTAACGCTTCACCATTGAGTGGATTAATAAACCTCGCCGTGTTATCTGGATAATCAACACGCAAAATCAACTGTGTTGGAAAAACAACCGGCATAAACGGTAGCTCTAAAGCCTGAGCAATATGGATAAGAATTACCCGTGACTGCTCCCCGCCGTAAACGGCGAGGCTTCCCACTTCCTAGGCCGCAGCCGTCTGTGCGACGGATTTACGCAGGCCTCCATGGGCAGAAACGACGAGTCCCGCCGCCTGTAATTCAAATATGCC